>DASVQJ010000118.1:0-11260 GCA_036389235.1 Pyrinomonadaceae bacterium
CGCCAGCGCGAAAGCCGTCAGACTTTACACCTCAACGTCGAGGGAGAGCGCCTCACGGCGAAGCGTGCTTCTCGCACGCTTAGGCGGGCAGGATGCCCGCGCTCCCGGCTGGCGGTCGCGTTCGTGTGAACGCCGCTGTAAGATTAGGGAGAGAATCGGAGACTTGATGGGCGTAGCAATCGCGCTGCACAATTTAGCAATTATCGCGCAAGATCAGGGCGCATTTGAAGAAGCACACCGCCTTTATAGCGCGAGTTTTGAGACTGCTAAACGGCTCAATGACCCATATAGCATGGCTAAAACTCTGCACCAGCTAGGCATTCTCGCACAGGAGCAGGGTAATTTGGGCGACGCGCGACGACTCTACACCGAGAGCTTGAAACTCGACAAGATGCTCAACAATCAGGATGGCATTGCTCTTACTCTTGGACAGATGGGCAGACTTGCGGAAGACGAGGGCGACATGCAGGAGGCAGTCCGGTTATTCCGTGAGGCTTTGGACATCTTTGAGCAGCTCGGGTCGCCCTATTTGAATTTGGCACGTGAGGATTTTACACGGGTTGAAGACCACACAAACATCTCTGACTAATCCTCCTCTTGCACCCCGCAAACCTCCTCCCCTCCCTCAAAAGCATCGGAATCAGTACCCTACACTCAAGCTTGAACAATATCGCATCTAGCCATCAGACAGTCTTCTTTGACCATTGCTTACTAACTCGCGCCGGTTTCGTACTCGCGGAGTTTGCGGTAGAGGGTGCGGGCGGAGATGCCGAGGACGGCGGCGGCGCGCTCGCGGTTGCCGCTCTGCTCTTCGAGGACGCGGAGGATGTGTCGGCGTTCGAGCTGGTCGAGCGTCATCGGCGTCGGGTCGGGGATGTCGGTCCCGCCTTCGGCGCCGTGCGCGACGTGGGAGGGGAGGAGCTGTTCGGCCTCGATGGTGTCGGAGTCGGCGGAGGCGAGGGCGGCGGCGCGTTCGAGCGCGTTGCGCAGCTCGCGGACGTTGCCGGGCCAGTCGTAGGCGGCGAGGCGGCGGCGCGCCTCCGCGGAGAGGTCGAGCGAGGGGCGGTTGAAGCGCTCGCGGAAGAGGGAGAGGAAGTGCTCGGTGAGCGCGGGGATGTCCTCGCGCCTCTGGCGCAGCGGCGGCACGTGGAGCGAGATGACGTTGAGGCGGTAGAAGAGGTCTGCGCGGAAGCGGCCGGCCGAAACGTCTTCGGCGAGGTTGCGGTTGGTGGCGGCGATGACGCGCACGTCGGCCTCGCGGTCGCGGGTGGAGCCGACGCGGCGGAAGCGGCCCTCTTCGAGGAAGCGCAGGAGCTTGACCTGCGTCTGCGCGGGCATCTCGCCGATCTCGTCGAGGAAGAGCGTCGAGGAGTCGGCGGCCTCGATCAGCCCGCGCTTCGTCGAGGTGGCGCCGGTGAAGGCGCCGCGCTCGTGGCCGAAGAACTCGGACTCGAAGAGCGTCTCGGGCAGCGCGGCGCAGTTGACCGAGAGCATCGGCGAGTCCCCGCGCTGGCTGCGCGCGTGCAGGAAGCGCGCGAGCACGTCCTTGCCCGTGCCCGACTCGCCGGTGATGACGACGGTCGAGTCGGCGCGCGCCGCCGTCTCCGCCAGAGCGACCAGGCCCTCCATCGCCTTGCTCTTGTAGACGAGCGCGCCGGCCGCGTCCTCCGCGGGCCGGCGGACGGCGTCCCTCAAGGAGGCGTTCTGCCGGACGAGCCTCCGCTTCTCGTCGGCCTTGCGGACGACGGCCTCGATCTCGTCGAGCGTCGAGGGCTTCGTCAGGTAGTCGTAGGCGCCGAGCCGCATCGCCTCGATCCCCGTGCCGAGCGAGGTGTCGGCCGTGAGCATGATGACCTCGGGCGCGTCTTCCAGCTTCCGAATCTCGCGCAGGGCGTCGAGGCCGGACAGTCCGGGCATGCGTATGTCTAAGAGCACCACGTCGTAGTCGCTCTTCGCGAGGGCGTCCAGAGCCTCCTCGCCCGACGCGGCCGGGGTCGAGTCGAAGCCCATGCGCGCGATCTGATCGGACACGAGCTTGCGCAGCACGGCGTCGTCGTCCACGACCATCACGCGAATCTTTCTGCTCATAAGGGCGGTGACAAGTGACGTGTGACAAGTGCAAAGCAGGCAGAAGTCGGTCGGGAGCGCATCTTAACATTTCCGGCGCGCCGCTTGTCCACTAAGTTCTTACTGTTTTTCCGGCGTGCGCCTGGGGAGCCAGAGGCGGAAGCTGCTCCCCCTCCCCGGCCTGGACTCGACGGTGAGGGCGCCGCCGAGCGCCTCGGCCAGCGTGAGCGAGATGGCGAGCCCGAGCCCCGAGCCCCGGCCAGGGTCTTTGGTGGTGAAGAACGGGTCGAAGACGCGCGCGAGGGTCTCGGGCGGGATGCCGGGGCCTGTGTCGGCGACCTCGACGCGCACGCGCTCGCCGTCGAGCAGGGTGGAGACGCGCACGGCGCCCCCCCCGCCCGCCGCGTCGAGCGCGTTGGCGAGCAGGTTGTCTAGAACCTGTCGCACCATCGCCTCGTCGGTGGCGACCTCGCCGACCGAGGGGTCGGCCTCGACCTCGAAGCGGACGCCGCCCTCCTCGCGCCCCCTCCGCTCGAAGAGCTGCGCGGCCTGGGTGACGACGCGGTTGAGGTCTACGGGGTCGCGGCGCGCGCGCTTCTGGCGCGAGAGGTCGAGCAGGCCGCGCGTGATCTGCTTGCAGCGCAGAGCCTGCCGGACGATCTCTTCGAGGTAGTAGTCCCACTGCCTCTCCTCCGCGGCGCGCGCCGTCGCGGGGTCGGACTTCAGGTCGCGCAGCGTCGCCTCGGCGCAGGTCGTGATGGCGGCGAGCGGGTTATTGATCTCGTGCGCGACGCCCGCGGCCAACTGCCCGATGGTCGCCAGGCGGCGCGAGCGCGCGAGCTGCTCCTGCACCTCCGCCAGCGTCGTGATGTCGCTCCACGTAATCACGCTCCACGAAGACCGGGTGTCGGGCGTCGGGTGTCGGGTGTCGGGGTCGGGCGTCTCCTGTTCTTCAAGCCCGGCACCCAGCACCCAGTCCCCGGCACCCGGTTTCGTGAGGGGCGCGACGGCGACGAGGTGGCGGCGGCCGTCCTCGGCCTGTAGCTCGAACGAGCTGGTCGTGCGGGGCGTGCCCGGGCGCATGTGGTAGGCGGCGGCGCGCTCGCCGAAGAGGCGCGCGAACGCCTCGGCGCAGGACATGCCGGCCACGTCCGAAGGGTGGAGGCCCATCGCCTCGGCCGCGGCCATGTTGCAGCGCACGACGCGCATCCGGTCGTCGTGGACGATGATGCCGTCGGGGATGGCGTCGAAGGTCTGCTCCCAGACGCGCTTGGCGGCGCCGAGCGTGTCGAGCAGCCGCGCGTTGTCGAGCGCGAGCGCGGCCATGTCCGCGAGCCCCTCCAACTGCTGCCGCTCTTCGGCGGTGAAGCGGTGGTGCTCGCGGTAACCGACGGCGAGCACGCCGAGGTTCTCGCCGCGCGCGCGCAGGCGGGCCAGCGCCAGGTCGCGCACGCCCTCCGCGCTGTGCAGAGGGAACTCGCTCTCGGGCAGGTCGCCGGCCAGCCCCCTCACCTCAAGTATCGGCTCGTCCGATTCGAGGTCGAAGGCCGCGGCGCGCTCGGCGAACTCGCCGCGCAGAGGGTTGACGATCTCGACGCCGGCCGTCTCGACGCTGCGGAAGCCGCTCGTCGCGAGCCAGGTGATGGTGCGCTCCGCCTCCGAGAAGCTGGCGATGCTCGCGGTGTCCGCGCGCAGGATGCGCCTGACGGTCTCGACCACCGTGTCGAGCGTGGCCGCGCCCTCCGCGCGCCCGCCCGCCCGCATGTTGTCCCTGCTCTCGGCCATCTCGCCCTTATCTTGCCAGAACTTTTCCGATTGCGGAATGCGGATTTCGGGTTGCGGGTCGAAAGACGGACGAGAGTCACGCCGAGTTTCATCTTCCTTCGACCCCGCAACCCGAAATCCGCGTTCCGCAATCCCGCGGCGTCGTAATTTTCTTTCACATGACGCAGGCGCCTCGCCCGAACGGAGCGACAGTCGGCGCGCGAACCTCTGTTTTTCCGGGGGAGACTGACGGCACGGCCATTGCCAAAGCAGCGGCGTGGGCGGTGAAGTTATGAACGTCGAAAACCAATTAACGCAGAGCGAGAAGGACGCCAGGAGGTTGCGCATGATGAAGAGAGTTGTGGAAGTTCTGGGGTGGCTCACGGCGGTCGCCCTCTTCGCGTTCGCCAGCCACGCGGTCTTCGCCGCGGGGCAGACGCGGGGCGGCGGCGCGCAGGCGGACGCGGACGCGCGGCGCGCGCGCGCGCGCACGGCGCGCGGGCGCGAAGACCTGAGCCCCGGCTCGCTCGTCCGCGAGGCGCGCACCGTCTACGTCGCGCCGAGCGAGCACGTCGAGAAGAAGTACCTCGAATACAAGCTCGGCAAGTACGACGAGCTGCGCGACTGGGGCCTGATGCTCGTCTCAGACCCCTCGGCGGCCGACCTCGTCATCACCGTCGACAAGACGGCGCTCAACTACATCTTCACGCTCACCGACCGGCGCACCTCCGTCATCGTCACCAGCGGCAAGTGCGTCGCCGTCAACGGCCGGCTCGCCGCCGAGTATCTGGGCAAAGAGGTCGTCAAGAAGATCAAGGACGTGCGCGCCTCCGGCGACGGCGGGCGCCGCCACGAACGGCGCCGCCGCGACCGCGACGACCCGGACGACGACGAGTGGAGCGAGTCTTAACGCCTCATACTTCCGAGGGGAACTTTATGCGCCAGGGGATTTTCTTCGCGCTGCTTTTCGTGACTCTCGTCGCGCCCGGCCTCGCGCGCGCGCAGTCGCCGGCGGAAAAACATAAGTTCGAGGCGGGCGCCGTCCTGACGGCGCTCGACATGCGCGACGCGACCCGCAGCAAGCCGCTCGGCGCCGGCCTCCGCTTCGCCTACAACTTCCACGAGTACGCCGCCTTCGACTCCGAGCTGGTTCACTACCCCGAGAGCCCTTCGGGCGGCTACGGCGAGACGCAGGGGCTCTTCGGCGTCAAGGCGGGCAGGCGTTTCGGCAAGGTGCCCGTCGGCCTCTTCGTCAAGGCGCGCCCCGGCTTCGTCAAGCTCGGCAACGACGTGACCCGTTACAACCCCACGTTCGCGGAGACGCGCTTCGCGCTCGACCTCGGCGGCGTGCTCGAACTCTACCCTTCGGGACGCGCCATCGCCCGCGTCGATTACGGCGACACGCTCATCTTCTTCGGCGACGCGCCCGTCAACTCCGGCACGCGGCCGGCGCGCCGCCTCGGCACCACGCACAACAAGCAGGTGAGCTTCGGCTTCGGCTTCAGGTTCTAGAGAGGAGGAGGGACGGCAATGAAGAAGAGCATCCTTGCAGGTCTGGCGGCGCTCGCGCTGCTGTCGGCGGCGCCGCGGGCGGCGCTCGCGGGGGACGGGCAGCGCGGCGACGAGGTCGTGGCGCGCGTGAAGAAGGCGCACGCGGAGGGACGCCGCGTGCGGGTCAAGTTCAAGAAAGAGGTCTTCTGGTTTAAGGAGGAGATTACGGTGACCGGCAGGGTCGGCGAGGTGCGCGAGCGCGGCTTCACCTTCGAGCCGGACGACAAGGGTGACGCGGCCTTCCTGAAGGGAAAGGGCCTGGTCGCCGCCGTCCGCTACGAAGACGTCGCCTCGGTGCACTACCCGTCGAAGATGAAGAAGTTCTTCAAGGGCGTCGGCATCGGGGCCATGGGGGTCGGGGCCTTCTTCGTCATCATGCCGACCTACGGGGTGCTGGCGCTGCTCGGCGAACTCCCGTCGTGCTGAAGCGGTTTGGCTTCGTTCGGAAATTAAAGGGGGCGGCCACCTTCGCGGGTGGCCGCCCCCTGCTTTTCGACACGAACGCCGACCCCTTCAGCCGGCCTTCGGCGCGGCGGCGCGCACCTCCGGGGAGACGCCGGCCTCGTACTTCTTGAAGTTCTCTTTGAAGCGGCGTGCGAGGTCTTGCGCGCGCTCGTCGTAGCGCGCGGCGTCCTTCCAGGTGCCGCGCGGCTCAAGCACCTCGGACGGCACGTCCGGGCAGGAGGCGGGGACGTGGACGCCGAAGACCGGGTCGGGGCGCGTCTCGACCCGCGCGAGCGAGCCGTTAAGTATCGCGCGGATCATGGCGCGCGTGTGCCTGATCTTCATCCGCGAGCCTTCGCCGTAAGGGCCGCCCGACCAGCCCGTGTTGACGAGCCAGCACGAGGCCCCGTGCTCCTGAATCTTCCTCCCCAGAAGGTCCGCGTAGACGCCCGGGTGCAAGACCATGAAGGGCGCGCCGAAGCAGGTCGAGAAGGTCGCCTGCGGCTCGGTCACGCCGCGCTCGGTGCCCGCGACCTTCGCCGTGTAGCCGGAGAGGAAGTGGTACATCGCCTGCTCGGGCGTGAGTTTCGCCACGGGCGGGAGCACGCCGAAGGCGTCGGCCGTGAGCATGATGATGTTCGAAGGGTGCCCGGCGTAGCCCTCGGGCACGATGTTCGGGATTGAGGTCAGAGGGTACGCGGCGCGCGTGTTCTCGGTGCGCGAGGCGTCGTCTAAATCGGGGACGCGCGTCGAGGGGTCGAAGACGACGTTCTCCATGACGGTGCCGAACATGCGCGTCGTGCGGTAGATGTCCGGCTCGGCCTCGGCCGAGAGCTTGATGACCTTGGCGTAGCAGCCGCCCTCGAAGTTGAAGACGCCGTCGTCGGACCAGCCGTGCTCGTCGTCGCCGATGAGCCGGCGCTCGGGGTCGGCGCTCAAAGTCGTCTTGCCCGTCCCCGACAGCCCGAAGAAGACGGCCACGTCGCCGCGCTCGCCCACGTTCGCCGAGCAGTGCATCGACATCACGCCGCGCTGCGGCAGGAGGTAGTTGAGGATGGTGAAGACCGACTTCTTCGTCTCGCCCGCGTAGCTGGTGCCTCCGATGAGGACGAGGCGCTGCGCGAAGTCCATTAGGATGAAGGTCTCGGAGCGCGTGCCGTCCGCGGCGGGGTCGGCCTTGAAGCTCGGGAGGTTGACGACCGTGAACTCGGGCGTGTGGCTCCCCTCGCCCGCGTCGTCGTTGATGAACATCGTGCGCGCGAAGAGCGAGTGCCAGGCGAGTTCGGTGACGACGCGGACGGGCAGTCGGTAGCGCGGGTCCGCGCCCGCGTACGTGTCCTGCACGAACAGCTCGCGGGTCGAGGCGTAGCGCATCATGCGTTCGCGCAGGCGGTCGAACTTCTCCCGCGAGAACTCCTTGTTGACCTCGCCCCAGAAGACTTTATCTTCGGACGAAGGCTCGCGGACGATGGCCTTGTCCTTGGCGGCGCGGCCCGTGTGCTCGCCCGTGTCCACGAGGAGCGCGCCGTGCGCCGAGACGATGCCCTCGCCGCGGCGCGCGACGACCTCATAAAGCTCGGGCGTGTTCAGGTTCCAGTAGACATCCGCGCCCGGGCGGATGCCAATCGCATCGAGCCCCACGTCGCCGCGCCTGCGCCCGTGCTCGCGCGCCACGCTCTGTTTAATGGCGGCCATAAGTTCTCCCGGTAAATGGCGAACGGTAAATAGCAAATGGCGAGAAGGCGGAAGCCGCTGTTCACCATTCACTATCTACCATTCACCTCTTCTTTGTTGACCTCTTGAACAAATTCGGGGCCGACGCACGACAGGAGCGCGGGCCGGCGGCGTGCGGCGGCGGCGCTCCTGGGCTGTGGCTGACTAGACTGTGGCCCGGTCGGCTATAACTGCTTGTCCTTCTCCCGCCGCTCTTCGACCAGCTCGCGCAGCGCGACGGCGAGGTCGCGTGCGGCGCGCTCCAGGCGTTCGGCGCAACCTTCCAGCTCCTCGACGCCGCCCGGTTTCTGGCGCGCGGCCACCGCGGCCAGCGCGTCCTCGGTCTGCGAATTGAGGCGTTCCGCCGCCGACTGCACCTCTTGCTCCGCGCGCGTGAGCGGCTTGGAGGGAGAAGTTGAACCTTGTGTGCTCACTAAAATTCGGCCCTGCTTGTCCGGTAAAATTTTTCGGCCACCGGCGGCCCGTGTGCCCCGCCCGGCCCGCGCGCCCGAAGGACTTCCCGCGCGCCTGACAAAGATAACAGAATGAGTTCGACTCCGCCACGTCTTACGCCGGCCCGCGCGCACATTTCGGGGAAAGGGGCCGCGGCCGGCCGTTTCGAAAGGGTATAATCGCGCCCCGCAAGCCCGCGAATGAAAAAACCGGACTGAGTCGGAGACCGACGATGAGAAAAAATGCGCCCGCCCTCTTCAGCCTGCTCTTCGCCATGCTCTTCAGCCTTAACCTCGACGTCTCGGCGCAGGAGATCGCGTCGCCCTCGGGCAAGCTCGCGCTCTCCTTCCGACTGACGGAGGCGGGCGAGCCGACCTACGGCCTGTCGTTCGCGGGGCGGCCCGTCGTTCTGCAAAGCAGGCTCGGCGTCGAGCTGAAAGACGCGCCCGCGCTGGCCGGCGGCTTTTCAATCGTCAAGGCGGAGACCTCCGAGAAGGACGAGACGTGGGAGCCCGTCTGGGGCGAGGTGAAGTCGGTTCGCAACCGCTACCGCGAGCTGGCCGTGACGCTGCAACAGACTTCCGGGGACAGAAGGAGCTTGGTCGTCAGGTTCCGCCTCTTCGACGACGGGCTCGGGTTTCGCTACGAGTTCCCCGCGCAGGAGAAGCTGAAGTACTTCGTCGTCGCGGACGAGAAGACCGAGTTCAACCTCGCGGGCGACCACAAAGCCTTCTGGATTCCGGGCGACTACGACACGAACGAGTACGCCTACTCGACGACGAAGCTCAGCGAGGTCGACGCCGCGCGGGGCCGCAAGGACATCGCGATTGCGGTCAAGTCCATCCCCGGCGACAACGTCGTGCAGACGCCCCTGATGTTGAAGACGGCCGAAGGGCTCTACGTCAACATCCACGAGGCGGCGCTGGTCAACTACCCCGCGATGAACCTCGCCGTCAACAGACAGACCTTCTCGCTCTCCTCGCACCTCGTCCCCGACGCGCTCGACAACAAGGCTTACATGCAGACGCCCGACCGGACGCCGTGGCGCACCGTCGTCGTCGCCGACAGGGCCGCCGACATCCTCACCTCGAAACTCATCCTCAACCTGAACGAGCCCTCGAAGGTCGCCGACGCGCGCTGGATTAAGCCCGTCAAGTACGTCGGCATCTGGTGGGAGATGCACGTCGGCAAGGCGACGTGGAGCTACGCCGACGCGGGCAACGTCCGGCTCGAAGGGATGGACTGGTCGAGTCTGAAGCCCAGCGGCAAGCACGGCGCGACGACCGCGAACACGAAACGCTACATCGACTTCGCCGCGAGGCACGGCTTCGACGGCGTGCTGGTCGAGGGCTGGAACGTCGGCTGGGAGGACTGGTTCGGGAACTGGAAGGAGGAGGTCTTCGACTTCGTCACGCCCTACCCGGACTTCGACGTGAACGAGTTGCAGAAGTATGCCGCCGCGAAGGGCGTGAAGCTCATCATGCACCACGAGACTTCGGCGTCCGTCGCCAACTACGAGCGGCGGATGGAGGCGGCCTACCGCTTCATGAAGGAGCACGGGTACGACGCGGTCAAGACCGGCTACGTCGGCCGCATCATCCCGCGCGGCGAGCACCACGACGGCCAGTGGATGGTCAACCACTACGTCCGCGTGGCGGAGGCGACGGCGCGGCACCGGATCATGCTCGACGCGCACGAGCCCGTCCGCCCGACGGGTTTGCATCGCACCTACCCGAACTGGCTCGCCTCGGAGGCCGCGCGCGGCAACGAGTACAACGCGTGGAGCGAGGGCAACCCGCCCGAGCACGAGACCATCCTGCCCTTCACGCGCCTGATGGGCGGGCCGATGGACTACACGCCGGGGATTTTTCAGATCAAGCTCGACGTGTACGCGCCGGGCAAGAAGGAGCAGGTGCACACGACGCTCGCCAAGCAGTTGGCGCTCTACGTGACGCTCTACAGCCCCTTGCAGATGGCGGCCGACCTGCCCGAGAACTACGAGCGCTTCATGGACGCCTTCCAGTTCATCAAGGACGTGGCGGTGGACTGGGACGACACGCGCGTCGTCGAGGCCGAGCCCGGCGACTACCTCACCGTCGCGCGCAAGGCCAAAGGGAAGGACGAGTGGTACGTCGGCGCCATCACGGACGAGTCGGCGCGCGCGGCCGAAATCCCTTTGAGCTTCCTCGCGCCGAAGCGCACTTACGTGGCGACGGTCTACGCCGACGCCGCGGACGCGCACTGGCAGACCAACCCGATGAAGTACCAGATCGGCAGCTCCCTCGTGAACGAGCGGACCAGACTCAACCTCGCCCTCGCGCCGGGCGGCGGCGCCGCGGTCAGCCTGAAGCCCGCCTCGGCCGACGACCTGAAGCGGCTGAAGCCGTACGCGAGGTAGCGCCGCCGCTTTTGCCTCCGCCCGCCGGTTCTGTTATTCGTGTGGGCGATGAGCGTTGTGCCCGGCAGGGAGGAGTTCAAGGCGAAAGAGTGGCGCGTCGTCGAGACGCACCGCAGCCCCGCGCGCGTGCAACGCCTGCTCACGGGGATGAAGTACAACCGCGAGCCGGAGGGCGGGACGCTCCGCAGCTTCCGCGAAGTCCTGCGCCGCGGCGAGGCCCACTGTCTGGAGGCGGCGCTCGTCGCGGCCGTCATCTTAGAGCAGCACGGCTACCCGCCGCTCCTCCTGAGCCTTGAGTCGCAGGACAAGCTCGACCACGTCGTCTTCGTCTACCGCGCGGGCGGGCGCTGGGGCTCGGTCGCACGCTCGCGCGACCTCGGGCTGCACGGGCGGCGCCCGGTCTTCCGCAGTCTGCGCCACCTCGCCTACAGCTACTTCGAGCCCTACGTGGACACGACGGCGCGCCTCACAGGCTACGGCCTGGCCAGCATGTACGAGCTGGGCGGCTACGACTGGCGCTTCTCGCCGCGCAACGTCTGGAAGGTCGAGCGCCACCTGCAAGTGATACCGCACAAGCCTCTGCCCTCCTCCGAGCGCCGCTACCGCCGACTCCTCGCCCGCTACGAAGAGTTCCACGCCCGACACCCCGACCGCTCCCCCGACTACTTCGACAGCCGCGCGACGTGGATGAGATAGGAAGTAGACAGTAGACAGTAGTCATACCAGCTAGCTGAATGGGATAAGGCGTCCGAAGCCGGGAGCGCGGGCATCCCTGCCCGCCGAAGCGTGCCCGGGCACGCTCGGCCGTCGCCCTGTATCTCTCGACGTCGGAGTGGATAGTCACACGGCCTTCGCGCCTGCGGCGCTCAT
>DASVQJ010000119.1:0-46022 GCA_036389235.1 Pyrinomonadaceae bacterium
GGGAGCAACTCCATCGCTCGCCGGTAAGACTTCTCGGCCTCGGGCAGACGCTTCAAGGCGACGAGCGCCGCGGCCTTCTGGAACTCGGCCTCGGCGAAGTCGGGCTTGACCTGCAGGGCCTCACCGTAGAGTTCGAGCGCGCGCTCGTAGTCCTTCTTCGCGTGCGCCTCCTGCCCGCGGTTGAAGAGCTTGACGGGGTCGGTCGCCGTCTCGTCGAACTCGTCCCTGTCCTGCGCCGCCGCGCCCGTAACGGACGCGAGCACGCAAGCGAAAGCCAACGCGAAGACGAGCCGTCGGTGTCGAAAGCCGCAGGGCATCGGAGCGATTGTCACGGGGAAAAGCGTCAGACGAAACTGCCAACGTTGGGAGACGTAAGCGTGAGTTTCGCGCCGAATATAGCACGCGCGCGCGCGACCGTCACCCCCGAGCACGATTTCAAATTTGGAATTTCGAATTTGAAATCATTGCCCCACCGTCACGGCGGTCTGGGTTGCGTGGCCCGCGCGCGTGAGATAACATTCGCGGCCGGCAAGTTTCTTAAAAGCAAAACAGTTCGAGGCAGTCGGGAGACCCCGCGGCGGCGCCCGCGTCCGTGCGCACGCCGGGTCTGAAAGGTGAGAGTGAACAGTCAGGCCGTCGAAGAAGAAGCCCGGGGCGGGGAAGTCGTCGGCGCCCTGACGAGCGAAGAGTCCGAGGCCCTTTCGAAGGAGGAGTCGCTGCGCGCGCTCCTCTCGGGGATGGGCTCGGCGCTGGTCGCCTTCTCGGGGGGCGTGGACAGCACGTACCTCGCGCACGTCGCCAACGAGGTGCTCGGCGCGCGCGCACTCTGCGTGACCGGCGTCTCGCCGAGCCTCGCCTCGAACCAGCGCGAGGAGGTCGCCGCGCTCGTCTCCAGCCTCGGTCTTAACCACGAATACATTCAGACGGGCGAGATGGACGACCCGCGCTACCTGCGCAACGAGTCCGACCGCTGCTACTTCTGCAAGTCGGAGCTGTACACGAAGCTCGCGCCGCTGGCCGAAGCCCGCGGCTTTGCTTTTGTGGTGGACGGCTCGACGACGGACGACCTCGGCGACTACCGCCCGGGTCGCGCGGCCGCAGGGGAGCGCGGAGTCCGAAGCCCCTTGGTCGAGGCCGGAATGGCGAAGCGCGACGTGCGGCTCTTAAGCCACCGCGCGGGGCTGCCGACCTGGGACAAGCCCGCGAGCCCCTGCCTCTCTTCGCGCCTCGCCTACGGCACGCCCGTCACCATCGAGCGCCTGCGCACCGTGGACACGGGCGAACAGGTCATGCGCGACATGGGCTTCCGCGAGTTCCGCGTGCGCCACCACGGCGAGCTGGTCAGGCTCGAAGTCGCGCCCGCCGAGCTCGACAAGGCGCTCAAACGCGAAGTCACGGACGAGCTGGCGCGGCGCTTCCGCGCGCTCGGCTTCCGCTACGTCACGCTCGACCTGCACGGCTACCGCACGGGCGCGATGAACGAGATTTTAAAAAACAGGGAGTCGGGAGTCAGGAGTCAGGAGTCAGAATAAGCGGAGGTCGCCGAAGCGCCTCTGCTTTTTTCTTGTCTTAATTTGACTGCCGACTTCCGGCTCCTGCTTCCGGAGAAGAAGGATGACCAAGGCAATGATGGACGACCCGCGGCGCATCAGGGAGGAGAACCCCTTCGAGTCGATGATGGAGCGCTTCGACCGCGCCGCGCAGTTGCTCAACCTCAACCCCGACCTCTACGCCGTGATGCGCGTGCCGAACCGCGAGCTGAAGGTCTACATCCCCGTCCGCATGGACTCCGGCCGCATCGAGGTCTTCGAGGGCTACCGCGTCCAGCACAACTTCGCGCGGGGGCCGGCGAAGGGCGGCATCCGCTACGCGCCCGACGTGACCATCGACGAGGTCAGGGCGCTCGCGGCGTGGATGACCTGGAAGTGCGCGGTCGTCAACGTGCCCTTCGGCGGCGGGAAGGGCGGCGTGGTCTGCGACCCGGCGCAGATGTCCATCGGCGAGCTGGAGCGCATGACGCGCCGCTACGCGGCCGAGTTGATCGACTTCATCGGCCCGGAGCGCGACGTGCCCGCGCCCGACATGAACACCAACGAGCAGACGATGGCGTGGATCATGGACACCTACTCCATGCACGCGCGCCACACCGTCAACGCCGTCGTCACCGGCAAGCCGGTCGAGCTGGGCGGCTCGCGCGGCCGGCGCGAGGCGACGGGGCGCGGCCTCCTCTTCGTCATCAACGAGGCCACCAAGCGCTTCAAGCTCTCGCCGCCCCAGACGCGCGTCGTCGTCCAGGGGTCTGGGAACGTCGGCGGCATCGGCGCGCGCCTCCTCCACGAGGCGGGCTACAAGGTCGTAGCGCTTTCGGACATCTTCGGCGGCATCTACAACCCGGACGGCATCGACATCCCCGCCGCGCTGACGCACTTGCAGCAGACGCGCTCGCTCCAGGAGTTTCCGAACGTCGAGCACGTCTCGAACTCTGAGCTTTTGGAGATCGACTGCGACGTGCTCGCCCCCTGCGCGACCGAGAACCAGATTCGCTCGGAGAACGCCGGCCGCATCAAGTGCCGCATCCTGGCCGAGGGGGCTAACGGGCCGACGACGGCGAACGCCGACAAAATACTGCACAACAACGGGGTTTTCGTCATCCCGGACATCCTCGCCAACGCCGGCGGCGTCACCGTCAGCTACTTCGAGTGGGTGCAGGACCGCATGGGCTACTTCTGGAAGGAGGAGGTCGTCAACGAGCGCCTGTCGGACGTGATGGTGGCAAGTTTTAACGACGTGGTGAAGTACGCGGAGAATCACAACGTCGATACGCGGACGGCCGCCTACATGCTGGCGATTGACCGCGTGGCCTACGACACGCGGATGCGCGGCATCTACGCGTGACGGAAATGTGAACCTTTTTTTCGCGCTAAGTTGCGAAAAACTCTTGATTTCCGCGACTAAGAGGTGTATGGTCTGGCGGAACTTGGTACGCCCCCGGCATCCGTACGTGTAGGGTTTTCGCAGCCGGGCCGCGGGCGCTACACCCCAGGGTGTTGACAGCGGCGCACCCGTTTTATATAAAGCAGGTGCGCTAAACAAAGCACAAAGTTCACTCAGTTGAGAGGCGCTGTAGAGGCATTGCAAGAGCGCCCAAAGAACGCCGGACAGGTGTTCAGGCTCCTCTCGCTGCTCCGCTCCATCTACAAGACGTTCGAGTTCGCGGGCGGTAGCAGTTTGTTTGACTTAAAGGGTTTACGCTTGTAGTTGGAGCGTCCGCGCCCCGGATTTAAAGGGTCGCCCGGTCGCGGCCAGAAGCGGCGCCAGCACGCGGGCCGTCACGCGACTTCGGGGAACACGGTCGCCCCCTTCCGCAAAAATTAAACTCATTTCGCAGGAGGAATGCGATGAGACTCGCGAGAAGAGCGCTCTTTGCCGCGCTCGCCACTTTGGTCCTGCTGTCGGCAGCGACGGCGCAGACCTTGCGGCCGGGTAACGACCCGCGCAACCAGGCCCCGACTGTCGGCACGGGCGGTACGCCGGGCGGCCCGACCGGGCTCTTCACCATCTACGACGGCGACACGCTGCGCAAGGGTGAGTTCACCTTCAGCGTCGCCTACAGCAATTACGACCGCGACCCCGGCAACGTCGATTTCACGGTCATCCCGCTCAGCTTCAACGTCGGCATCAGCGACCACGTGGAGTTGTTCTTCAGCACCGAGGGCTACCGCGGTGTGAAGGTCAACAACCCGAAGCACCTGTCGAGCTTCTACCTGCCGAATTCGCAGCTCTTCTTCGGGCCGAACCTGCGGGGCAGCGGCCCGGCCATCGTCCAAGGGCTCCAAGACCTCCCCGGCGGCGCGAGCGTGGGGTCGCTCTCCGGGGCGACGCTCTTCCGCCCGGCCTTCAACCAGCCGTTCGTCCAGTTCCCGTTCGTCGGCGGCCCCGGCCCCAACTTCGGGCTGACGGGCAACCGCATCGCGCCGCCCCTGACCACTACGCTCGGCGTGCCGACCGGGGCGGAGCAGGGGAACTTCAGCGCGGCGTCGAACTTCCCCACCATCGGCTCGCCCTGCGGCTCGATCCTGCCGGGCGTCGTGCTGACGACGCGCGTGATCCCCGCCAACCTGACTTTCAACACGCTGACCGTCCCCGACCTGTTCACCATCTGCCCGACCTACGTCGCCGACGCGCCCTTCGTCAACCGGCTCTACGGCGAGTCCGCGTTCGGCACGATGCAGGCCGGCGCGAAGATCAGGTTCACCGGCCCGAACAACCCGCTCGGCGTCGGCCTCGTCGCCTTCTACCGCTGGTACCTGGATAAGGCCGACGACCTGTCGGGCTTCAACCAGCTCCAGCGCGGCGCGAGCCCCGGCGGCGACATCGGCGACATCGGCGTCGTCGGCTTCGTCTCGGGCCGCCTCTCGCGCTCGGTCAGCCTGCACGCCAACCTCGGCTACATCCTGAACTCGAACCCGCAGTCCGAGGCGTTCGGCACGGGCAAGGTCTCCTTGCTCGACCGTCCGGACGAGGTCGTCGGCGGCGTCGGCATGGACTTCGTCGTCAACAAGCACTTCCAGATCATCACCGAGCTGAAGTCGATCCACTACGCGGGCGGCCGCACGCCGAACTCGTTCCAGAACAACCCGGTCGATTTCCTCGGCGGCATCCGCATCTTCCCGCGCCGCTGGTTCGGCTTCTCGGCGGCCTACCGCGGCCACCTGAACCAGCAGGGCGCGACCTTCGTCGACATCTTCCGGGATGACGAGGTGAACGCGGGCTTCCCCGCGGGCTTCCGCCCGTCGGACGACCCGCACGGGTTCATCTTCCAGTTCTTCGCCGGCCGCCGCAACGAGCGCCTGCCGACGATCTTCCCGAACCAGCCGCCGACGGTCACGCTCTCGGCCTCTTCGAGCCGCGTCGTGCTGGCGGCCGAGTGCTCGGCCGACCAGATGCCCGACCCGAACTGCACGCCGACGGCCGGCACCGTCCAGCTCTCGGCCACCGCGACCGACCCGGACGGCGACACGCTGCTCTACACCTACTCGACGACCGGCGGCCGCGTGACGGGTGACGGCCCGAACGCCACGCTCGACCTGACGGGCGTCGCGCCCGGCACCTACACCGTCACGGTGGAAGTCGACGACGGCTGCGGCTGTATCGCCTTCACCTCGACGACGGTGACGGTCGAGCGCTGCAACTGCATCCCGCGGCCGGTGCCGACGCCGACCTGCCCGACGGTCACCGTGAGCTGCCCGGATACCGGCACCACGGGCCAGCCCGTGACGTTCACCGCGAACGTCTCCGGCGGCGACCCGAACGTGACGCCGACCTTCAACTGGACGGTCTCGGCTGGCACCATCGAGAGCGGCCAGGGCACCAGCTCGATCACCGTGAGCACGACCGGCGTGACCGGCCCGATCACGGCGACGGTTGACGTGGGCGGCTACGACCGCAGCTGCTCGACCTCGAACAGCTGCACCGTGAGCTTCCCGCCAAGACAGGAGGCTCGTAAGGTCGACGAGTACGGCAACATCAAGTTCAACGACGAGAAGGCTCGCCTCGACAACTACGCCATCGAGTTGCAGAACGACCCGACGGCGCAGGGCTACCTGGTCTGCTACGGCGGCCGTACGGGTCGCACGGGCGAGGCGCAGCGTCGTTGCGACCGCGCCAAGAACTACCTCGTCAACACCCGCGGCATCACGGCCGACCGGCTCGTGACCGTGGACGGCGGCTTCCGCGAGGAGCTGACGGTCGAGCTCTGGGTCGTGCCCTCGGGCGCCACCCCGCCGGCCGCCAGCCCGACGGTTGACCCGTCCGAGGTTCGGACGACCCGCGGCACGACTCGCCGCCGCGGCCGCCGCGACGACGACGAGGAGTAGTCCTTTAACCCTAAACCCGCGGGGCTCAAGCACGGGCCCCGCGGCCGACACAGAGAGCGGGCGGCGCTTCAATCTAAGAAGCGCCGCCCGCTTCGCTTATCGACGCCGCGCCTCGGGTAGAGCGGCCGGGGCAACATAATTCGTACAACGGCCAAAATTCCCCGGGCATCCTACATTCCCGGCCGCGAACGGCGGCCGGGCTTTGCAAAGTCGCAGACGATAAGGATAATAGCCGCGCGGTTCACGACAGGCCCCCCGCCGCGCCGTAGCTCGTAGAATTTGAAGACCGTGGTGTTAAAAATGAAGAATCGCTTGCTCCGTAAGTTCACCCCCGCGCTCGTCCTCCTGTCAATCCTGCTCGCCTCGTCCGGCGCCGCCACGCTTTCGGCGCGCGCCGCGGACAACGACGCAGACTCCGCCGCCGAGAGGTATTTGAGCTGGGAGGCGACCGGCCCTCTGGGCGGGGACGTGCGCTCGCTCGTCATCGACCCGCAGGACGCGCGCCGGCTCTACTTCGGCACCATCGACGGCCAGATGTACACCTCCGCCGACGGCGGCGACAACTGGTCGCGCGTCGCGGGCTTCAACCGCCCCGGGCTCCTCATCGACAACATCATCGTCGACCCGCGCGACTCGAACGTCATCTACGTGGCCGCGCACCGGCACAAGGAGTCGGGCGGCTTCTTCAAGACGACCGACGGCGGCCGCACCTGGCGCGAGGCGGAGCAGTTGAAGGGCGACGGCATCCACTCGCTCACGCAGTCCGCGAAGAACCCCGACCTGCTCTTCGCCGGCACGAACCGGGGCGTCTGGCGCTCGTCGGACGCGGGCGAGCGCTGGGAGCAGCTCAACACCTCGGCCACGCCCGGCCTCATCAACGTCGAGTCGCTCGCGGTTGACCCGCGCGACTCGAACGTCATCTACGCCGGCACGTGGTATCTGCCCTACAAGTCCACGGACGGCGGGCAGACGTGGAACATCACGAAGACCGGCATCATCGACGACTCGGACATCTTCGCCATCGAGATCGACGACCACAACCCCGACCACGTCATCGCCTCGGCGTGCAGCGGCATCTACGAGACGCGCAACGCGGGCGCCACCTGGCGCAAGGTCAACGGCATCCCCTCGCAGTCGCGCCGCACGCGCTCCATCCTCCAGAACCCGGGCCGCCCCGACACCATCTACGCGGGCACGACCGAGGGCTTCTGGATGAGCACCAACGGCGGCGCCGACTGGAAGGTGACGACCAGCCGTCAGATTTTCGAGGTCAACACCATCGCCGTCCACCCTTCGAACCCCGACACCGTCTACATCGGGACGAACAACTACGGCGTGATGGTCTCGCGCGACGGCGGGCGCAACTTCGTGCCGTCGAACGGCGGCTACTCGGGGCGGCGCGCCTACGCGGTCGTGCCCGACCGCGAGAAGCCCGGGCGCGTCTACGCGACGACCATCAACACGGCGACGGGCGGCGGCTACTTCTACGTCTCGAACGACGCGGGCGAGACGTGGCAGCTCTCTTCGCGCAACATGCCGGCGCGCCTCATCGCCTACACCATCCTCCAGGACCCGCACGACGGTAACGTCATCTACCTCGGCACGAGCAACGGCCTCTACCGCTCGGTCGACCGCGGCGCCTCGTGGGCTCCGCTCGGCGCGCCGAAGCCGAAGGCCCCGGCGAAGAAGGGCCGGAAGGCGGCCGCGGCAAAGACCCCGGCCGCCTCTGCGAGCGCGGCCTCGCGCGACGGCGCCGCGCTGGCCGCGCCGACGGTCGCCGCGCGCCCGACGCCCAACGACAACGTGAAGCGCGCGCAGGAGGCCCTGAACCTCGCCGGCTACGACGTGGGCAAGCCCGACGGCGTCGCCGGGACGCGCACGGTCACGGCGCTCAGGAAGTACCAGGCCGACAAGGGCATCCCCGTGACGGGGCAGTTCGACGCGGCGACGCTCGGGGCACTCGGGCTCGCGGGCGGGATGCAGTCGGCGGGGGCGTTGGCGGCCGCCATGCAGACCGCGCCGGTCTACCTCGTTGACACCATCAACGCGCTCGCCTACACGGCCGACGAGCGCGACGGGCGCGTGGGGATGCTCGCGGCGACGAACGCGGGGCTCTTCCGCACCTACAACGTGGAGAAGGGCTGGGAGGTCGTCCCGTACGGCCCGCGCCTCGACGTGCGCACGCTCTGCGTCTCGGTGAGCGCGCAGGAGCCGGAGACCATCTTCGTCGGCACGTCGAACTCGGGCGTGCTCGTCTCGCGCGACAGCGGCAAGACCTGGGAGCAGGTGCGGGGTGTCCCCGCGGAGGCGCCCGTCAACATCATCGAGCGCGACCCGAAGCGCCCCGAGAACGTCTACGTCGGCACGACGCAGACGCTCTACGTCTCGCACGACGGCGGGCAGCGCTGGCAGCGCCGCGGCGGCAACCTGCCGCTCGGCAGCTTCACCAGCATCCTCATCAACCCCGAGAACCCCGACGAGGTCTTCGTCGGCAACGCCTACGAGCGCGGCGGGAAGGTCTTCAACGCGGCCGAGGGCGGCGGCGTCTTCCGCTCGGCCGACCGCGGCATGAGCTGGCAGCGGCTCGACCCGCAGCTCCCGAGCCGGCGCGTCTGGGCGCTCGCCTTCGACCCGCAGGACCACACGCGCATCTTCGTCGGCACGCACTCGGCCGGCGTCTACGTCGCGCGGCGCGGCGCCGACGCGGCGGCGACGAGCAAGTAAGTAGAAGGCGAAAGGCAGAGGGCAAACTTCAAAAGGCAAAAGTGAAGGCGAGTGGCGGCGTGCCCTTTGCCAACATTTTTGCCTCTTGCCCTTTGCCTTTTGCCTTGTGCCTTGCTTTCCGCCTTGACACGGCGTCGCCCTGCTGTGTAAATTGCTCCCCTACCTGGCAGAATAGCGAGGTGATTTGGCGGAACACGCGGGTGTTCCACGGGCGTGTGGAAAATTGAAACTTCGGTAACTCCTTTTCTTTTTCAACTGCTCGCAACTCCCGCCTCAATCCTCCGCTTCGGTCAAATCGCCCCAAGCTACTCTCGGCAGAACAAAGGCGCACCGCCGCGGATGTCATCACACACGTCGCGCGCCGAGTTTTGTCGCCGGGCAGGCGCGGGAGGGAGCCCGACGTTCGCGCCAGACTAATCCAGCAGGAGTCCGACAGGAGTTCATGTCAACCGAAAACGAAAAGCCTACCAACGGCGAGAACACCACCGAACAGAGCGCGCCCGGCGCCTCCTCGAACGAGGCCGGCGAGCGCGGCGAGACGGCGGCGGCGGCGGCGAGCGCCGCGGCGGCAACCGCCTCGGCGGATCAGTCGGCGCCGGCGGCCGAAGTCTCGGCCGGCGAGTCGGCGGGCCAACAGCCCGCATCACCCGCCGCGGCCGCGCCCACGCCCGAGAGCGCCCCGGCGCCCTCACAGGCCCCGCAGTCGTCCGCGGCGAGCACGGACGCCGACGATGACGACGACGAGCCGCGCGGCGGCGGCTTCGACTTCGGCGCGCTGCTCGACCAGTACGAGCAGGAGCAGGCCCAGTATCAGGAGGGGTCTGTGGTGCGCGGCACCGTGGTCGGCGTCACCGAGCGCTCGGTCGTCATCGACTTCGGCTTCAAGTCCGAAGGCGCCGTCCCCATCGAGGAGTTCCAGGAGGCGGGCGAGCTCACGGTCAAGCGCGGCGACGAGGTCGAGGTGCTCATCAAGAGCATGGAGTCCTCCGAGGGCGTGCCGATCCTTTCGCGCGCCGACGCCGTGCGCATGCGCGCCTGGGACGTGCTGGAGCAGGCTTACCGCGACGGCACGCCCGTCACGGGCAAGATCGCCGAGCGCGTCAAGGGCGGCCTCCGCGTCGACGTCGACGGCGTCGCGGCCTTCCTGCCGGGCTCGCAGGTGGACGTGCGCCCCATCCGCAACCTCGAATCCCTGCGCGGCCAGGAGATCGAGGCCAAGGTCATCAAGCTCAACCGCAAGCGCTCGAACGTCGTCCTCTCGCGCAAGGCGATTCTCGAACAGGAGAACGAGGGCAAGAAGGGCGAGACGCTCAACAACCTCGAAGAGGGCATCATCGTCGAGGGTCAGATTAAGAACCTGACCGACTACGGCGCCTTCGTCGACCTCGGGGGCATCGACGGCCTGCTCCACGTCACCGACATGAGCTGGGGCCGCCTGCTCAACCCCGGCGAGATGTTCCGCGTCGGCGAGACCGTCCAGGTCAAGGTGCTGAAGTTCGACAAGGAGCGCGAGCGCGTCTCGCTGGGCTTCAAGCAACTCCTGCCCGACCCCTGGGAGTCGGTCGCCGAGCGCTTCCCCTCGGGGCAGCGCATGCAGGGCAAGATCGCCTCCGTCACAGACTACGGCGCCTTCATCGAGCTTGAGCCGGGCGTCGAGGGCCTCGTCCACGTCTCCGAGATGACCTGGTCGAAGCGGATGAAGCACCCGAGCAAGCTCGTCAACGTCGGCGACAACGTCGAGGTCGAAGTCCTCGGCGTCGACCCGAAGAACCGGCGCATCAGCCTCGGCATGAAGCAGACGCAGCCGAACCCGTGGGAGACTCTGCCCGAGCGGTTCCACATCGGCGACCGCGTGCGGGGCCGCGTCCGCAACCTGACCGACTTCGGCGCCTTCGTCGAGGTGGAGGACGGCGTGGACGGACTCGTCCACGTCTCGGACATCTCCTGGAACAAGCGCATCAAGCACCCGGGCGAGGTGCTGAAGAAGGGGCAGGAGATCGAGGCGGTCATCACCAACATCGACATCGACAACCGCCGCCTCTCGCTCTCGATCAAGGACACCGAGCCGAGCGCCTGGGAGAAGTTCGTCAACGAGCACCGCCCCGGCGACATCGTCCGCGGCAAGGTGACGCGGTTCGCCAACTTCGGCGCGTTCGTCGAGTTGGCCGAGGGCCTGGAGGGCCTGTGCCACGTCTCGGAGCTTTCCGACGACCGCGTGGAGCGCCCCGAGGACGCGGCGCAGATCGGGCAGGAACTCGACTTCCGCATCCTGCGCATCGAGCCGGAGTCGAAGAAGATCGGGCTCTCGCACCGCGCGGCCAAGCACGACGAGCCGGTCGTGGACGTGAAGAGCTACACGACCGACGCCGGCGGCGGCATGGCCTCCCTGGGCGAGCTGGCCGACTTCTTCAACAAGCGCGGCGGCTCCGAGGGGGAAGAGAACCGCTAGTCGTCTCTGGTAGAAACCGGAAGCCCCGCGCGGAGTCTCTCGATTCCGCGCGGGGCTTCTTCTTTCCCGGCGAGCGTGCGGGTCAGTGCCAAGGGGCGGAAACCCTCCCTCAAGGTCGGGCTCCCGCCCCGACCTCATGCGGGCTAACTTGTTGGCTCCGCGACGTTTTTCCCTTGTCAGGCGTTCCCCGTATCTGCTAAGTTACAGGCCGGTTCTTGTACCCCATACTCAATCGACCTGCCCTTGTTTCGCGGCGGCAGCTTTCACCGAGAGGCCGGAGAGGTGGAAACTATGACGAAAGCAGAACTGGTTGAAGACGTGGCCCGCGCGGCCGAGCTGACCAAGAAGGACGCCGAGCGGCTCGTCGAGATCGTCTTCGAGAGCATCATCGACACGCTCAATCAGGGCGAGAAGATCGAGCTGCGCGGCTTCGGCTCCTTCCGCGTGCGCGAGCGCGGCGCCCGCCGCGGCCGCAACCCCAAGACCGGCGACCCCGTGGACATCCCGGCCAAGCGCGTCCCCTACTTCAAGCCCGGCAAGGAGCTGAAGGAACTCATCAACGAAGACGAGAACGGCGCGGGCGAAGCGGGCGAGGCCGCGCCCGCGGAACCGCCCGACGCGGGGCCGCTAGACCCGCCCGCGGCCGACTCGGCCTCCGCGGCCGGCGCGGACGAGACCGCCTCGTCGGAGGGGGGCGAGGCCGGGGAAGGTCAGACGCCGCCGCTCATGTGAAGAAACTGCGTGACCTCGCGCCCGGGGCGGACGACAAGGGGGAGAAGGTTTGGACAGGCTCTACACACCCTGGCGCTTCGACTACATCAAGGGGGCGAGCGGCGAGAAGACCGGCTTCGGCGAAACTTGCGTCTTCTGCGCGCTGCCCGCGCGCGGCGACGACGAGTCGGCCTTCATCCTCCACCGCGCACGGCTCAACTTCGTCATCCTCAACATCTACCCCTACACCAGCGGCCACCTCATGATCGTCCCCTTCGAGCACACGGCCGACTTCGCCGCCCTGTCCAAAGAGACCTCCGACGAGCTGATGGATTTGGCGAAGCGCGCCCAGGCCGTCCTCGCGGAGGCGTACCGCCCGCACGGCTTCAACCTCGGCATGAATTTGGGTCAGGCCGCGGGCGCGGGCGTCTCAGACCACCTGCACCTGCACGTCCTCCCCCGCTGGTCGGGCGACGCCAACTTCATGACCACCGTCGGCGAGACCCGCGTCATCCCCGAAGACCTCCGCTCCACCTACGACAAACTCCGCGGCCGCTTCTAACCCTTCGGCGCCCCTTCGTCTTTCAACACCCTCCCGCCCTTCAACACGAAGAGGACGCGCTCGACGGCGCTGATGTCTTTCGTCGGGTCGCCCCGGACGGCGATGAGGTCGGCGAAGGCGCCGGGCTTTATCTCGCCGACCTTCCCTTCGAGCCCGAGCAGGGCGGCCGCGTCCACGGTCGCGGCGCGGAGGGCCTCGGCCGGCGTGAGTCCGGCCTTGACGAGCCAGATAAGCTCGCGCGGGTTGTTGCCGTGGAGGCCGGCGACGGCGTCGGAGCCGGAGACGAGCCACACGCCGCCCTTCTTCGCGCGCGCGGCGTTGGCGAGATTGCCGGCGCGCAGCCGCTCGAAGAAAGACCAGGTGAAGGGGTCGAAGGCGACGAAGCGCTCGCGGCGTTCGAGGTAGTGCGTCGGCAGGTAGAGCGTCGGGACGAGCGCCGTGTGGCGCCTGGCGAGTTCGCGCACGGCCTCGTCGTCGAGGAACGAGCCGTGTTCGACGGAGGCGCAGCCGCCCCGCACGGCGGCCTTCACCGCGGCCGCCTCGTGCGCGTGCACGGCGACGCGCAGGCCGGCGCGCCCGGCCTCCTCGACCGCGACGTTAATCTCCTGGGCGGAGAAGACCGGCGCGCCCGTCGCGTCCACGCCCTCGAAAATTTTGATCACGTCCACGCCCTCCGCGACGCGCGCGCGGACGAACTCGCGGACGCGGTGGACGCGCTCGCCGCGGTCTTCGCCCGCGCCGCGCAGCACCGCCGGGGTGAGCGGGTCGCCGGAGACGAGGAGGCGCGGGCCTTCCGTCTCGCCGCGGTTAATCAGGTCGCGCAGGCGCGTGACGACGCGCGAGTCGCCGCCGAGGTCGCGCGCGGTCGTGACGCCGGCCAGCAGCGTCGCGCGCGCGTTCTCTCTGGCGTAGCCGAGCGTCTCGTCCGGCCCCGAGTCCCAGGAGATGCCGAAGCGGCCCGTGCGGTCGAAGTGGTATGTGATGTGGGTGTGCGCGTCGATGAGGCCGGGCAACAGCGTCACGTCGCCGAGGTCGATGACCTTCGCGCCTTCAGGGACTGGCGCGGCCGCGCCGACCGCCGTGACGCGTTCGCCCTCGACGACGACCGCGGCGTCGTTAATCACGCGCCCGGCGCGCGGGTCGAGCATCCGGGCGGCGCGGATGACGAGGCGCGTGTCCGACGACGCCGCGGGCCTGGTCTGCGTCCGCGCGCAGTTCGGCAGGGAGAGAGTGACGAGGAGCGCGAGGAGAAGGTTGAAGAGACGCCCGGCCCGCATGAAGAAGAGAACCCCCTTGATATTGAGTTTGAGCTAAAGCCCGGAGGGGGAAGCAACGCGGGCCGCGGCTCAGTAGTCGGAGTCGTCGGGCGGGGGCGGCTGCGGGAGGCGTCGGTGCATGTCGCGGAGCGCCTCGATCTGGTCGGCGGTCAACTCGACCCGGTCAGACCCGAGTCGGATGATGACGCGCCGGGCGCTGATTATGTCGATAAAGTTGTCGTACTTCACGTTCGTGCTCAGCGACTCGGCGGCCAACGTCTCGACGACGCTCCCGTCCGCGAGCGTCGAGGACGAGCCCGGCGCGCGCTCGCGCTGCCATCCGGCGCCGAACGAGTACGACGTCCACACCGTCACGCCGTCGGCGTTGATGGTGAGCGGGCAGTCGCCGGGGCACGCCTCCTTGTCCGAGTAGATGATGAAGTTGAGGAGGACGGATTCCGGCCCCGCAGCCGAGACTTTGGAGGCGCCGAACGAGGGCAAGAGCAGCACCGTCCGGCCGGGCTTCTTAACCAGCGTCAGGTCTTTGTCGAGCGAGACGTGGAGCATTCCGCCCGACTCGTAGGCCGACGCGCTGCTCGGGGCCGTGGGCGGCGGGAGCGGGACGTAGCCGGGCTGCGTCGCCTCCGCGGCGCGCCGGGCTTGCACCTGCTGGCGTGCCTGCGCGAAGAAGCGTGGGCGCGCGTGACGCGGCGACGGCGTCGTGAAGAGGCTGATGAAGTAGAGGCCGTTGACGATCAGCGCCAAACGCACCTTCGAACTCGCAAGCCAGTGCATCGGTTTAAGCCCCCCGGGTCGCCAGCATAAACGCACCCGCGCCCGCGGCACAACCCCTAACCCTTGAACTTCGACGAGAGCGCCTCGTCCTCGACCTCGCCGCCGCGGCTGATGGGGACTTCGATGGGGCGCGTGTAGCCGACGCCGCGCTCCTCGCTGTCGATGTCGGCGCGCGGGAGCGGCGGCTGCGCCGGGTCGAGCGAGGGCGGGTTGAAGCCGGGGTAGTCGATGCGCGCGTGGTAGATGGCGACGAGCGAGGCCGAGATGGTCTCGCGCACCTTCGTCAGCTCGCGCAGGGAGAGGTCGCACTCGTCGAGCTGCCCGTCGCTGACGATGGCGTCGAAGATTTTGCTGACGATGGTGTTGATGTTCTCGGGGTCGGGCCGCGCGAGCGAGCGCGCGGCGGCCTCGCAACTGTCGGCGAGCATCATGATGGCCGCCTCTTTGAACTGCGGCTTGGGGCCGGGGTAGCGGAACTCCTTCTCGTCCACGGCCTCGCCGTCGGGCGCCTCGGCCTGCGCCTTCCGCAGGAAGAAGTGGAGCGTGCGCGTGCCGTGGTGCTGCGGGATGAAGTCGGCGATCTGCTTCGGCAGACCTATCTCGCGCGCGAGGCGGAGGCCGTAGGTGACGTGGCTCGTGATGATGCGCGCGCTCTGCGTCGGGCGCAGGCGGTCGTGCGGGTTGTCGCCCGTCTGGTTCTCGACGAAGTAGTCGGGCGAGGCCAGCTTGCCGATGTCGTGGTAGAGCGCGCCGATGCGCGTGAGCAGGGAGTTCGCCCCGATGGCGCGCGAGGCGTCTTCGGCCAGGCGGCCGACGGCGTGCGAGTGCTGGTTCGTCCCCGGCGCGCGCAAAGCCAACTGGCCGAGGACGGGCAGGTCCGCGTTCGACAGCTCAAGCAGACGCACGTCCGTCAGAATCCCGAACAGAGACTCGCCGACGGGCAAAAGCCCGGCCGTGAAGATGGCCGTCAGCAGCCCGCCGCCCAGGCCGCACGCCGCCGCGAGCAGGATCGCGTTCAGGGTCAGCGGCTTCTGCGACGAGAGCATCACGGCCAGGGCGAGCACGACGTTGACGACGCCGACCATCAGCCCCGCCTTCGTCACGGACTGCCGCTCGCGGTATCGGCCGCCGACGCCGTAGATGGCCGACGAAGAAGAGACGAGCGCGAAGCAGGCGGTGAGCATCCCGCCCGGCGCGAGCAGGCCGGCGAAGACCGCCGTCAGCACGGCCGTTATCAGCGCGAGCTGCGTGTCCACGAGCAGCGCGACGAGCAGCGCCGCCGCGGCGTAGGGGATGGCGAACGTCCAGAGGCTCACGTCGTTCGTCGGCGCGTGCGTGGACTGCGAGGCGATGCCTTCGGCCAGCGCGAAGCCGACGCGCATCAGCGCGAGCCCCGCGAGCACGGAGAGCCCGACGAGCGCGAAGCCGCGCGCGGCCGAGAGCGGGAGCGTCGTGATGGTCGCGCGGTACTCGGTGAAGCGCCACGCGCCCCAGTAGAGCGCGCAGGCGAAGATGAAGAGGCCGACGTAGAGCTGCGGCCGGCGCTCCGTGCGGCTGTAGACGCGGATGGCCTCGAACTGTCCGAGCATCTGCGGCGTCACGGTGTCGCCCTCGCGGGCGACCGTCTGGTTGCGCTTGAGCACGACGAGCGCGGGGGGGACTGCCGCCGCCGCGGCCTCGCGCGCCGCCTCGGTCGCGGCGCGGTTGTAAGAGACGTTGGCCCCGATGAGCGGCAGCATGGCCGACGCGAGCAGCTCCCGCTCCGCCTGCCTCCATCCCGAAAGCTCCGCGACGCGCCCGCGCAACTGCTCGCGCGCGTCCTCGACTTTCACGAAGCGCGAGCGCTCGGCGGTCACGACTCCGGCGCCGCCCGCGCGCACGTCGGCCACGCGCACCTCGGGCCTCAGCTCGGCCGCGTCGCGCTCGTCGTAGACGTAGCCGCCGCCCGCGTCGCGCATCACGTGCGTCAGCATCTCCAGCGCGCCCGCGTCGAAGTTGTGCGCGGCGACGGCGCGCGCCACGGCCTGCCTGTCCGGCGCCTGGCCGGGCCAGGCGAGTTCGCGTTGGGGGCTCGCGTTGGCGGCGTTGTTGTTGGCGGGGCCGCGCGCGTCCGCCTGCTGCCTGAGCATGACCCAGGACGTGCGGAAGCCCTGCACGGCGGCCTCGATGCGCGCCGGGTCGTAGTCCCAGACGGGCGGGGTGTTCGCGCGCGCGGCCGCGCGGCGCGCGTCCGTCTGTCGCGAGTCCTCGGCGGTGATGTCGGCCGGCGCGGTCACGTCGGCGCGCACCACTTCGCCCTCCTGGTAGACATCCGCCGAGCCCATCGACGAGTGCGTGCGCGCGAGCAGCAGCGTCGTCAGCACGGCGGCGAAGAAGAAGCTGACGAGGAAGCGCGGCGTGGGCGGGAGCTTGCGGAAGGGGAGTGTGACGGCGCGGAGCGCGCGGTCGCGTGCCTCAGAGAATGGGGACTTGAAGCGGGGGCGTCGTCCGTGTCTCTTCATCGGTTTCGGGTCTAGCTCGCGACCGCCTCCGACGCGCGCTCGGCGTCGTCGCCGTCGCCGCCTCCGTCGGGTGTGCTTTCGGCCGCCACGCCGTCGGAGGCGTTGCCCGGGCGGGCCGCGGCGCGCGCGGCGCCCTCGTCGTGCGTCAGGTCGCGCGCGAGGATGGCGCCGGCGCGTTCGAGCAGCGGGCGCAGGGTCTCGGGCTTGAGCGCCGAGACGGCGATGCACTCGCGCCCGCCGACGGCGCACGCCTGCCTGAGCAGCGAGTCGAGGTCTTCCGCCGAGAGCAGGTCTGCCTTGTTGAAGACGACGAGGCGTGGGATGTCCGTGTGCCCGAGGTCGTTCAGAATCCTCTCGACCGATTCGAGCTGCTGCTCGAAGCGCGGGTTCGAGGCGTCGAGGAGGTGTATGAGCAGGTCGCTGTCGTCGATCTCTTCGAGCGTCGCGCGGAAGGCGGCGATGAGGTCGGGCGGCAGGTCGCGTATGAAGCCGACCGTGTCGTTGACGATCACCTCCTGCTCTCGGGGCAGCCGCAGGCGGCGCGAGGTCGGGTCGAGCGTGGCGAACATGCGCTGCTCGGCCAGGACTTCCGACGAGGTCAGCGTGTTCAGGAGGGTGGACTTCCCGGCGTTGGTGTAGCCGACGATGGAGATGATGGGCAGGCCCCTGCGGGTGCGCTCCTTGCGCCGCTGCTGGCGGCGGAGCCGCTGGTGCTCGATCTCTTTTTCGAGCCGGTTGATGCGGTCGCGCACGCGGCGGCGGTCGGTCTCAAGCTTCGTCTCGCCGGGGCCGCGCCCGCCGATGCCGCCCGCGAGTCTGGAGAAGGCCGAGTCGTGGCCGGCGATGAGGCGCGGCAGCATGTAGCGGAGTTGCGCCAGCTCGACCTGGATTTTGCCCTCGGACGTTTGCGCACGCTGGGCGAAGATGTCGAGGATGAGCTGCGCGCGGTCGATGACCTTGAGGTCTGTGGCCTCCCCGATGGCCCGCACCTGCGCGGGACCCAGCTCGCGGTCGAACACGAGGAGGTCGGCGCCGAGCCGCAGCGCGCGCACGATCAGCTCGTCCAGCTTTCCGCGCCCGAGCACGGTGCGCGGGTCGATGGCCTGGCGGCGCTGGATGGTCTCGTTCATGACGACGATCCCGGCCGACGCCGCCAGCTCTCTCAGTTCCGCCATCGACTCTTCGGCCTCGCTCAAAGACCCCGTGGTCACCCCGACGAGGATGGCGCGGTCGCGCCCGGTCGCGCGGCGGCCGGCGCGGCGGTTGCGCGCGATCTCCTCTTCGAGCGAGTCGATGAGCTCGATGAAGTCCACGTCGAGCTGTGAGGCGGCGGGCGCTTCGAAGAAGGTGTAGGCGGCGTCGTGCACGTCGGCGGCCTCGTCGTCGCTGACCTGCTCGGCCGTGGTCGGGAGCAGGTGGGCGCCGCGCACCTTGCCGGGCAGGCCGGTGCGGTCGTCCACGTCCACCGCGACCATCAGATCGAGCCGCAGCAGGGCCAGGTCGTTCAGGTCGTCCTGCGTCAACTCCTCGCCGCGCAGGTGCGTGTGGACGGCGCGCAGGCCGCGGAAGCGCCCCTCGCCGACGCGCGTGCGCTTGAGGTCGGGCCACTCGATGCGGCGCGCGTCGCCGACGACGACCGACTCGACGTAGCCCTTGCGGTCGATGAGCGCGCCAATCTGCCGCCGCGTCTCGTGCGAAAGCTCGGAGAGCTGGCGCGCGAACTCGGGCGTCACGACCTGCTGCGGCGGGATGCGCCGCGAGTAGAGCTTCTCGATGCGCCGGAGCTGGTTGGGCTTTAGCCCCTGCGTGTTTCCCTGTACGTTGCTGATGGCTCTTCCTCCGCGCGTCGCGCCCCGCCCCAGATGCGAAACGCACCGCGCGGGACGGCCGCCGGTGCGTCGGTGTCGTGCTCAAGTTAGAGGGATAGTGAAGCGAGCGGGAACTAACGGACGCTGCCCAAGCACTCTGGTTTTTGACCCCCGCGCAGACACTTCAGTGTGAGCGCCCGCGGCCCCGGAAAACATCACGACAAAAAAACAAGCCGCGATTTTGAGGCCGCAGCAGATGTCTCCTTTAACTGCGGCGGAGTATAGCACAATTTCCTGAAGGCAAGAGGCAAAAAGACGTGAACCTTGAGCCGTGAACTGTGACAGGATAAATACAGTTTTTCTCTTGTCACGGTTTACGGCTCACGGTTCACGGTTTACTTTTGCCTTCCCTCCGGGGGCGTCGTATCATGAAATCAACTTTTTAGGAGCGTAGATGTCGAGCGAACAGAACGTGCGAGTGGTGCCGTCGGCCGCGATACCGGGCGGGGAGGTGTCGGTCGAGTGCTCGGGGTACGACACGAGCAACCTGCGCGAGTGCCGCGTGACGTTCGACGGGACGGCGGGGCAGATGGTCGGGGCCGCGCCGTGGCGCGTGCTGGCCGTCGTGCCCGAGTCGCTCGAAGGCGGCGGCGCGGTCGAGCTCGTCCTCGAAAGCCGCGACGGCAAACGCACCGTCCCCGAGCCCGTCGTCGTCGGCCGCAAGCTCGCCGAAGACATACACATGGTCGCCAACCCGGCCGTAGACCCGGACGACGGCTCGGTCTACGTGACGCGCTCGGGCTCGCGCGGGCAGCGGATGCCGGTCTCGCTCTTCCGCATCGACCCGGGCGGCGAGCTGACCGCGGTGACGGGCGAGATCACCAACCCGACCGGCATCGCCTTCGACAGTTTGGGTCAGATGTACGTCACCTCGCGCGAGAACGGGACGGTCTACCGCGTCACCCCCTTCCACGAGGTCGTGCCGTTCGCGCGCGACCTGGGCGTCGCGACGGGGCTCGCCTTCGACCCCGCGGGGCGGATGTACGTGGGCGACCGCACGGGCACCGTCCACCGCGTCAACGGCAAGGGTGAGTCGGAGGTCTGGGCGCTCCTGGAGCAGTCGGTGGCGGCCTACCACCTCGCGTTCGGGCCGGACGAGCAGTTGTACGTGACCGGCCCCACCGTGTCGAGCAGCGAGTCCGTCCAGCGCATCGACCGCGACGGCCGCGCGTCGGTCTTCTTCAAGGGGCTCGGCCGCCCGAACGGGCTCGCGTTCGACCGGGGGGGCAACCTCTACGTCGCCGCCTCCTACCGCGGCCGGCGCGGCGTCGTGCGCATCTCCCCGGACGGGGGCGAGGCGGAGCTGGCCGTCGCCGGCACGAACGTCGTCGGCCTCTGCTTCGACGCCGCCGGCAACATGCTCGTCGCCACCAGCGAGGCCGTCTACAGCCTCCCGCTCGGGGTGAAGGGGACTCTGGTGAAGTGAGCAGTGAGCGGTGAGCAGTAAGCAGTTTAAAGAAATTCGGCGGCGCCAGTCTTAACTCTACGACTGCTCACTGCTCACCGCTCACGCTTTTGACTCCCCCCACCTCGCGTGCTACTTTTTCTGACTTCGCGCGGGAGCGCCTTTTCGCCGGTGTGTGCTAATGCCAACTGACGTCGTCGGACAGCTCATCATCTACATCGTCGTCCTGCTGCTGGCGATCTCGGCGCACGAGGCCGCGCACGCGTGGATGTCGCACAAGTTCGGCGACGATACGGCGTACCTGCTCGGGCGCGTCACGCTCAACCCGGTCGCGCACACCGACCCCATCGGGACGCTGCTGATTCCCATCGCGTCGTTCATCTTCGCGGCGGTCGGCGGGCCGCTGGCGGGCATCCCGCTCATCGGGTGGGGGAAGCCGACGCCGGTCAACCCCCTGCGCTGGCGCAACAAGGATGTGGCGAACATCATGGTCTCCATCGCGGGCATCCTGGCGAACCTGACCATCTTTCTGATCGCGCTCGTGGCCTTCAAGGTGGTTCAGTACTCGGGGCTGCTGGTGGACGGGGGGGCGCTGGCCTCCGTCCGCGAGCCCATCGTGACGCTGCTCTTCTTCGCGCTCTCGATGAACCTGGGCCTGGCCATCTTCAACCTGCTCCCGATCCCGCCGCTCGACGGCAGCAAAGTCCTCTACACCTTCCTGCCGGCGAGCGCGGCGCCGACCATCGAGCTGATGGAGAGGTTCAGCTTCATCATCCTGATCGTCATCATCAAGGTGGGCGTGCTCGACTTCATCTTCGACCCGGTGTGGAACGTGGTCATGTTCATACTGAGGGCCTAGCGGCCGGGCCGCGGGCCGCTCCGTTTTAAGCGTCATGCCAAAAAGAATCTTCAGCGGCGCACAGCCGACCGGCGACCTCCACATCGGGAACTACCTCGGCGCGGTGCGCAACTGGGTCGCGTTCCAGCACGACTACGACAGCTTCTACTGCATCGTCGACCTGCACGCCATCACCGTCCCGCAAGACCCGGCCAGGCTCGCGGCCAAGACCCGCGAGGTCGCGCGCATCTACCTCGCCGCGGGCGTCGACCCCGCCGTCTCGACCATCTTCGTCCAGTCGGACGTGGCGGAGCACGCCGAACTCGCCTGGGCGCTCAACTGCGTCGCGCGCATCGGCGAGCTCGAACGCATGACGCAGTACAAGGAGAAGGCGAAGAAGCAGGGCGAGAACGTCTCGGTCGGCCTGCTGACCTACCCGACGCTGATGGCCGCGGACATCCTCCTCTACCAGACCGACCTCGTGCCCGTCGGCCAGGACCAGAAGCAGCACCTGGAGCTGACGCGCGACCTGGCCGTCCGCTTCAACCGCGACTACGGCGAGACGTTCCGCGTCCCCGACGCCTACATCCCGAAGGTCGGCGCGAAAATCCTCTCGCTCCAGGACCCGGCGAAGAAGATGTCGAAGTCGGACGAGAACGTCAACGCCAGCGTCATGCTCATGGACGACGCCGACACCATCCGCCGCAAGTTCAAGCGCGCCGTCACCGATTCCGGCACCGAGGTGCGCTTCGACGAGGCGCGCCCGGCCGTCACCAACCTGCTCTCGATCTACCAGATACTCACGGGCCGGGCGCCCGAGGAGATCGAGGCGCACTTTGCCGGGAAGGGCTACGCCCAGCTCAAGGCGGACGTGGCCGACGCGACCATCGAGTTCCTCCGCCCGTTCCAGGAGCGCGTCAGCTCAATCTCCGACGAGGAGCTGAGCCGGATACTGCGCGACGGCGCCGACAAGGCGCGCGCCATCGCGGCCGAGACGATGCGGCGGGTGAAAGAGCGCATGGGGATTGTGGGGGCTTAGACGAGCTTGTCGAACGAAAACACAGAGGCGCCCAGGCCCACGGAGGAGGCGACGGTCGCCAGCGCGGCCGACGGCCAGCCCATCAACGTCGCGGGCGCGACGCCCGAGATTTCGGCCAACCGGGAGGGCGACAACATCAAGCTCGTCCTCGGCGAGTTCGCGGGGCCGCTCGACCTCCTGCTCTACCTCATACGGCAGGAGCAGGTCAGCATCTACGACATCCCCATCGCGCGCATCACGGACGAGTACCTGCGCTACCTCCGCCTGATGCAGGGCATGGACATCACCATGGCGAGCGACTTCCTCGTCATGGCCGCGCAGCTCATCGAGATCAAGTCGCGGATGCTCCTGCCGCGCGACCCGGCGGTGAGCGAGGAGGAGTTGCAGGCCGACGACCCGCGCCGCGAGCTGGTCGAGCGCCTGCTCGAACACCAGAAGTATAAGGCCGCGGCCGAGCTGCTCTGGTCGCGCGCCACGGTCGAGCAGGCCGTCTACACCCGCGCCCCCCTGGAGACCGACAAGGAGAACCCGGAGGTGTCGGCCGGCGCCTTCGACCTGCTCAGGGTCTTCCAGCAGATTCTCGCGCGCAAGAAGGAAGAGGTCCTGATGGAGATCGAGCGCGACGAGGTCACGATGGCCGAGATGCTCGAACGCCTCCGCAACATGATCTTCTCGGCCGGCGAGCTGAACATGCGCGACTTCTTCGAGCGCGCCGAGACGCGCCGCGAGCTGGTGCTCGCGTTCCTCTCCGTCCTCGAACTCGTCCGCACCACCGAGATCAAACTCATCCAGCGCCAGACCTTCGGCGACATCGTCGCGCGCGTCGGCGCGTGAGGTTTCGACTTCAGACATGAGCAAACGCAGAAGCAGGAAGAGCACGGAAGAGGCGGCGGAGGTCGCCGTGGGCGGCGGCGCCGTCGAGACCGAGGGCGCCGACGACTCGCCGTCGGCCGGCGGGACTGTCGCGGCGGCCGCGGCGGACGAAGGCTCAAGCGGGGACGCCGTCGAGGAGCTGGACGAGGCGCTCGAAGCTCTGGCCGACGGGGACGACGCGCCCGGCGACGACGTTTCGCCGCCGAACCCGCTCGCGCAGATCGACGTGGGCGGCGAGACCTCCTTCGACTCGGCCGAGTTCGAGGAGGAGGACGAGGACGCCGAAGAGGCGGACGAGGGCGAAGAGGACGAAGAGGACGCCGACGAGGACGGCGGCGACGTGACCGACGACGAGGCTTCGGACGACGAGAAGGCCGAGTACGTCGTCTTCGACGCCGAAGCCGAAGACCGCGCCGAGGAGGTCGAGCGGATGCGCGCGGAGTCGTCGGCGGCGCAGCCCGAGGCGGGGGGCGAAGACGAGGTCGCGCCGGGCGGACAGCCGCGCGAGCTGGCCGAGCTGGTCTCCGTCTGCGAGGCGCTCATCTTCGTCTCGGAAGACCCCCTGCCCGTCAAGGCCATCGCCGACATCCTCAAGGAGGATAAGGGCTGGGTGCAGGTCGCCGTCGAAGAACTCGCGAAGGAGTTCAACGAGCGCAACGGCGGCCTGATGCTGCGCGAGGTCGCGGGCGGCTGGCAGTTCGCCACGCGCCCCGAGTTCCACGAGCACGTCCGCGCCTACCTCAAGTCGAAGCCGAGCGCCAAGCTCTCGCTCGCCGCGCTGGAGACGCTCGCCGTCATCGCCTACAAGCAGCCGGTCACCGTCCCCGAGATTCTCGAAATCCGCGGCGTCCAATCCTCCTCCGCCATCAAGACGCTCCTCGACAAGCGCCTCATCGTCGCCAAGGGGCGCAAGGAGACGGTCGGCCGCCCGATGATGTACGGCACCTCGAAAGACTTCCTCCTCCAGTTCGGCCTCAAGGACTTAGGCGAGTTGCCGAACGTCGAAGACTTCGAAGACCTCGCCGGCGGCGGCGAGCTCTGACGCGTTGAAGAGTTGGGGAGGGACAAGAGCCTTGGGACTCGCACTGTGTGTCGGCGTGCCGTCGGAGATACGCGAGAGCGACCCGGAGTACGTCGCGTACTTCGAGCAGCAGGTCGAGGCCATCAACGGCGTCCTTGAGTCCTTCGGCCTGCCCCCGCACCGCGAGCCGTTCGACGTGGAGGACGAGCGCACGTTCGAGTGCGAGATGATCGGCTACTCCGGCCTCCACTACCTCCGCCGCGTCGCGGCGCACCTCGCGCTCGGGCGCGACGTGCCGCCGCCCGGCGACGACGGCGCCGCGAGCGACCCCGTCCTCAGCGACTACTACAAAATCTTCGACGCGAGCTTCGCCCGCGGGCAGGCGACGGGGATGCCCTTCCAGCACCTCATCGTCCACGGCGACGCCGAAGGCTACTACCTGCCCGTCGAGTTCGAGGACGTCATCATCCCCGACGCTTCGTTGGAGATTGCGGGCGGGATGCTCGGCTCGTCGCACGCGCTCCTGCGCGAGTGCAGGGAGCTGGCGCAGGCGCTCGAACTGCCCGCCGACCTCTCGCCGGACGACGAGGCGGTCTGGCAGGCCGCCGAGAGCCAGGGCGAGGGCGAGGCGAAGTGGGAGCGTTACGGCGTCGAGTCCTACACCTGCCTCGCCCTGATTAAAGCCTGCGAGGCTTCCGTCGAGACCGGCGCTGCCGTCGTCTTCGCCTGAGTCGGGACAGAAGGAGAGTCTTTGGAAGAACGTCTGCAAAAGTTAATCGCCGCCGCGGGGCTCGCGTCGCGGCGCCACGCGGAGGAGATGATCGAGGCCGGCGAGGTGACGGTCAACGGCGAGGTCGTGCGCGAGCCGGGCACGAAGGCCGACCCCGCGCGCGACCACATCAAGGTGCGCGGGAAGTTAATCAACCCGCTGCTTGAGAAGCAGGAGAAGACCTACGTCCTGCTCAACAAGCCGCGCGGGTATCTCTCCGCGCTCGCCGACCCGGAGAACCGCCCGCTCGTCTCGGAGCTGGTGCCGCAGTCGCTCGGCCGTCTGCACCCCGTGGGGCGTCTGGACTTCAACACCGAGGGCCTGCTCATCCTGACCAACGACGGCGAGCTGACGAACTACGTCACGTCGGCGCGCAACCACGTCGTGAAGGTCTACGAGGTGAAGGTCAAGGGCGTGCCGCCCGAGGAGCAGGTGGCGCGACTGCGCCGCGGCATCCGCCTCGACGACGGCGTGAAGACCGCGCCCGCGCAGATCGTCAAGACCGACGAGACGAAGACGAACGCCTGGTACGAGGTGACCCTGCGCGAGGGGCGCAACCAGCAGATCCGCCGCATGTTCGACTCCATCGGGCACTCCGTCATCAAGCTCCGCCGCGTCCGCATCGGCCCCGTCACCGCCGAAGGCATCCTCATCGGCCAGTGGCGCCACCTCTCGCCCGCCGAGGTCAAGCGTCTCAAAAGCGCGCCCGCGACGAAGGGCGGCGGCCGGAAGTCCGCCGAACCCCGCGCCGCCGGCACGCCCGCCCGAAGGCCGCCGCGCGCCTCTTCGAAGTCCGCGTCGAAGTCGCGCCGGGGCGGTCACGGTGGACGCCGCAGTTAAGATAAGATGGTAGTCAGTAGTCAGTAGGCTCCGCCCTGCGCACGTCGATGCCGGCGGCGTTTGAGGCCAGATGATTGAGGTTTTCTACTGGCTACTGGCTACTGACTACTGACTGCTTTTTTTAAGAGGTATTAATGGATTTCGAGCTTAACGAAGAACAGCAGCAGGTGAAGATGAGCGTGCGCGAGTTCGCCGAGGGCGAGATCGCGCCGCACGTGCGCGAGTGGGACGAGAAGCAGAAGTTCCCCGCCGAGCTCGTGCCGAAGCTGGCCGCGCAGGGGTTCATGGGCGTCATCTTCCCCGAAGAGTACGGCGGGGCGGGGATGGGCTACGTCGAGTACGTCGCCATCATCGAGGAGTTGTCGCGCGTGGACGGCTCGGTCGGCATCTCGGTGGCGGCGCACAACTCGCTCTGCTCGAACCACATTTACCTCTTCGGCACGGAGGAGCAGAAGCGCAAGTACCTCGTGCCGCTCGCCTCCGGCGAGAAGCTGGGCGCGTGGGGCCTGACCGAGCCGCAGGCCGGCTCCGACGCCTCGGGCACGCGCACGACGGCGGCGCGGCGCGGGGACGGGTGGGTCGTCAACGGCTCGAAGAACTTCATCACGCACGCCATCCACGGCGACACCTGCGTCGCGATGGCCTCGACCGACCGCGCCATGCGCTCGAAGGGCATCACGGCCTTCATCTTCGAGAAGGGGATGAAGGGTTTCGGCCCCGGCAAGAAGGAGGACAAGCTGGGCCTGCGCGCCTCCGAGACGGCGAGCGTCATCTTCGAGGACTGCGTCGTGCCCGACGGGAACCGGCTCGGCCCCGAGGGGCTCGGCTTCATCCACTCGATGCAAGTCTTAGACGGCGGGCGCATCTCGATTGCCGCGCTCGCGCTCGGCATCGCGCAGGGCGCGTACGAGTCGGCCGTCAGGTACTCGAAGGAGCGCCAGCAGTTCGGCCAGCCCATCTCGAACTTCCAGGCCATCCAGTTCAAGCTCGCCGACATGGCGACGCAGATCGATGCCGCGCGGCTCCTGACGTACCGCGCCGCCGCGATGAAGGACGCCGGCCGCAAGACGACGAAGGAGTCCTCGATGGCGAAGCTCTACGCCTCCGAGGTCGCCGTCAAAGTCAGCGAGGAGGCCATCCAGATTCACGGCGGCTACGGCTACACCAAGGACTACCCGCCCGAGAAGTTCTGGCGCGACTCCAAGCTCTGCACCATCGGCGAGGGCACGAGCGAAATCCAGCGCCTCATCATCGCCAAGCAGATTCTCAGCAACGCGTAACGACTGTCGCCTGCCCGGAACATGCCCTTAACCGTAACGTCCGAACTTAAGGAGGTTCCGATGAGTGAAGAGAATACTGAAAGACTTGAAGGCAGCACCCCGTTCGAGATTCGCGTCCTGCGAGAGCTGGCGAACATTAATCAACGCTTCAACGGGCTGGACAGTCGTCTCACCGGCCTGGAGGAGAAAGTTGATTCCCGGTTGCAGGAGACGCGCCCCATCTGGGAGGCCGTGTTAGTCAGGCTGGACAGGATAGAAGCGAAGCTGGATGTTTTTGGTAGAGACCTTGTGGACGCTCGAACTGATGTTGAAATGCTCAAGAAACGTCTCCCGGCCGCCTAAGATTTGGTGCAAGGGTAAAGGTTGATAGAAGTTTCCGGCGTGAGCGCCACTGATGATGGCGCTCACGCCGGAAATTACGAGCTGAAACGAAGCGACACTTGACAACTTAAAGAGGAGCCCTCGCAACCTTTGAAAATCAAACTTCTGTTCGCAGTCCTTTGCGTCTGCTTTTTCAATCTGTCATCCCTTGCCCAGGGCGGCGCGGCGCCTGACTTCAAAGACTACGCCGCGCCGGCGTACAAGGGGCGCGCGGCCGCTCTGAAGTTGACGACGCCGCAGGCGCGGGGTTACCGCACGCGGCTGCGCGAGGGTGCGCGGCGCGCGGTCAACTTCGCGGGGCGCTACAAGCTGCACACTTGGAGCTGCGGGACGGGGTGCCTCCAGACGGCGTTCATCGACGCGAAGACCGGCGAGGTCTTCTTCCCCGCGGAGCTGGACGGCTTCATCGCGTGCTACTACGGGACGGAGCCGGTCGATAGGTTGGAGGAGGCGCTGCAATTCCGGAAGGGGAGCCGCCTGATAGTCATGTCGGGCTACCCCACGAGCGAGCGCGGCAAGGACGAGCCGAAGAAGGGGCTCTACTATTACGAGTGGGCGGGCGGTGAGTTGAAGCTCGTCAAGTTCGAGGCGAAGAGCGAAGGGTGTTAGCAGGCCGGGCGATGAGCGGCGCGCAGACCATCGACAGAATCCTCGCGGGCGACCCCCGCGCCGTCGCGCGCGCCATCTCGAAGGTCGAGGACGGCGCGGACGACGCGGCCGGCCTGATGAAGGCCGTCTTCCCGCACACGGGGCGCGGCCTGGTCGTCGGCGTCACGGGCTCGCCCGGGGCGGGGAAGTCCTCGCTGGTGGACAAGCTCGCGGGGCTCTACCGCTCGCGCGGCGAGCGCGTCGGCATCGTCGCCGTAGACCCTTCGAGCCCCTTCTCGGGCGGCGCCATCCTCGGCGACCGCATACGCATGCAGGCTTTGGGGCTCGACCCCGGCGTCTTCATCCGCTCGATGGCGACGCGCGGCAACCTCGGCGGGCTCGCCCGCGCGACCGTGGACGCCGTGGCGATTCTCGACGCCGCGGGCTACGGGAAGGTCGTCGTCGAGACGGTCGGCGTCGGGCAGGACGAGGTCGAGATCGTGAAGACGGCCGACGTGTCGGTCGTCGTGCTCGTCCCGGGCATGGGCGACGACATACAGGCCATCAAGGCCGGCATCATGGAGATCGGCGACGTGTTCGTCATCAACAAGGCCGACCGCGACGGCGTCTTGCGGACGGAGAAAGAACTGGAGGCCCTGTTGAGCCTCGCGCACCGACCCGACATGTGGATGCCGCCGATAGTGAAGACGGTCGCGACGGAGAATAAGGGGGTCGAGGAACTGGCCGCGGCGGTAGAGAGCTACCGCGAGTTTCAGCGGTCGTCCACCGGCGCGCACGGGCGGCGCGGCGCGGTCGCGCGCTGGCGGATACTCGAACTGCTGCGCGAGCGTCTGCTCGCGCGCGCGCTCGAAGCGGACGGCGCGCGCGAGCGCCTGGAGTCGCTCGCGCTCGAAGTGGCCGACAAGCGCCGTGACCCTTACTCGGCGGTCGAGGAGCTTCTGGCCGGCGGCGGAAACCGACAGTCATGAAGATCGACCACATCGGCATCGCCACGCGCGGCATCGAAGAGTCGCTCGGGTTCTGGCGCGACGCGCTCGGGCTCGAAGTCGAACACACGGAGACGGTCGAAGAGCAGGGCGTGCGCATCGCCATGCTGCCGGCCGGCGAGCCGCGCGTCGAGCTGCTTGAGCCGACCGGCCCGGACACGCCCGTCGCGAAGTTTCTTGAGAAGCGCGGCCCCGGCCTCCACCACATCGCCGTCCGCGTCGCGGACATCCGCGCGGCGCTCGCGCGCCTCAAATCGGGGGGCGCGCGGCTCATCGACGAAGAACCCAGGGTCGGAGCCGGCGGCTGCCTCGTCGCCTTCGTCCACCCGGCCGCTGCGGGCGGCGTGCTGCTCGAACTCGTCCAACACTCGAACGAACCCGCCGGACAGACTACAGAAGAAAGGTAGCCGCTTTGCTCTTCAGAAAGATCGTTCTCACGACACTCGCCGCCGCCGCACTCCCGTTCACAGCCCAGGCACAGACCCGGACGCCTCGCAAAGCGCCCGCGCGCCCCGCGGCCGGCGCCGCCAGGCGCCCCGCGGCGAACGCGCCGCGCGCGACGGCGGGGGCGCCTTCGGTCAACATCACTGCGGCCGACATGCCGCTCATCATCGAGGGGCTCGGGTTCTCGCCCGAAGCGCGCGCGCGCCTCGCCGGGAACGCCGGAGAGCGCAGAGACTTTGCCACGGACATCCGGCGGATGCTCGCCGCGGCCGAGGAGGCGAAGGCCGCCGGCTACCTCGCGCGCCCCGAGCTGAAGCTTCAGACCGAGCTTTCGCGCGCCTTCGTCATCGCGCAGGAGTACTTCAAGCGGCGGCAGGCGGCGGGCGCGAGCGGCCCCGAACAGGTCGTCACGGACGCGGAGATCGACGCCTTCTTCAACGAGGCGACGACGGCCCCGCAGTTCGAGGCGTTCTTGCAGGACTACTCGAAGAACAGCCAGCTACGCGGCGCGCCCGTCCCGGAGGCGACGCGCAAAGAGCTTCGGCAGCACTACGGCCGCGTGATGGTCGCCATGCGCAAGGGCGTCGCGGCCGGCCTGGAGCGCGAGCGCAAGACGCAGCTCGTCGTCATGCTCCAACAGGCGAAGCTGCTCGCGGGGGCGTTCGAGCGGGAGACGAAGGCGCGCTACCAGCCGACCGCCGCCGAGATCGACGCCTACGTCGCCGCGCACCCGGAGCTGGACACGAAGGCCGAGCGCGCGAAGCTCGAAGGCATCCTGGCGCGCGTCCGCGCGGGCGAAGACTTCGTGAAGCTGGCTAACGAGTTCACCGAAGACCCGAGCGGCAAGGGCAACGGCGGCGACCTCGGCTGGTTCGGCCGCGGCACGATGGTCAAGCCCTTCGAGGACACCGCCTTCGCGCTCAAGCCGGGCGAGGTGAGCGGCGTCTTCGAGACCGTGTTCGGCTTCCACATCGTCAAGCTCGACGAGCGGCGAACGCAGGGCGCGGGCGAGGAGGTGCACGCGCGCCACATCCTCATACAGTACAAGCGCGCGGGGCGCCGGCCGAACTCGCCGCCGATGTCGCCGCGCGAGCAGGCCGTCGCCGCGGTCGAAGAGGAGAAGCGCAACCGCGCCCTCGACGAGATGGCCGCGCGCCGCCGGATACAGGTGGCGGAGGAGTACGCGGTCGACGGCGCAACAACTAACGCGCCGGCCCCGAAGCCCGCGCCCGCGGGCGGCGCCGCGGCGCCGCAGCCCGGGACGGCAAAGCCTGCGACGAACAGCAAAAGCCCCGCGCCGCGGCCGACGCCCGCGCGCAAGCCGCCCGCGCGTCGTAACCCCTGAAGCCTGTCTGTAGGCGCTCTGCGGCGACATGCGCCCGGCGCCTTTTTCGTGTATCTTGAACGGTCGGCGCGCCCCCGTCTTTTGCGGACATACGGCCCGGCAGTGCCTTTTGAGAAGTTTTAGAAAGAGAGAGGATCCGTTTTGAAGGCAACCACAAAAGCAATTATCGCCGTGCTCGTAGCGGTGCTCGCCTCGGTCGGGCTCATCTTCTGGCAGGCCACGCGCAGCCGCGCCTCCGTGCTGACCAGCCTCACGCCCGAAGACATGTCGCTCATCGCCGAGTCGCTCGGGCCGGCCGACCGCCAGCGCCTCGCCGCCAGCCCCGAGGAGCGCAAGAAGCTCTCCGAGGACATCAAGCAGATACTCGCCGTCGCGGCCGAGGCGCGCGCGAAGGGCATCGCGGACAAGCCCGAGGTCAAGCGCCAGCTCGAAGCCATGAAGATGCTCGTCGTCGCGCAGATGTACGTCAAGAAGCAGCGCGACGCCAACGCCAAGCCCGAGGACTACCGGCCGAAGCCGGAGGAGATCGAAGCCTACCTCAAAGACCCGAAGAACACGCAGCAGGCCGACCAGTACCTCGAAGACCTCAAGAAGATCGGGCTCGTGCCCGAGTCCCAGCCCATCACCGACGAGGTCAAGGAGCAGTTCCGCCAGCAGTGGGCGCCGATGTCGCTCATGGCCGAGAAGGGCAGGGCCGCGGGCATCGAGTCCGACCGCGCCACGCAGCTCCAGATACAGTTCCAGCAGGCCGTCGCCCTGAGCCGCATCTACTCGAACGAGCTGACGAAGAAGCTGGAGCCGACCGACGAGGAGATTCAGGCTTACTACGCCGCGCACCCCGAGCTGGACCCGAAGGTCTCGCGCCAGAAGGCCGAAGACCTCCTGAAGCGCGCGCGCTCGGGCGAGGACTTCGACAAGCTGGCGAAGGAGAACTCCGACGAGCCGGGCGCGAAGGAGAGCGGCGGCGACCTCGGCTGGTTCGGCCGCGGGCGCATGGTCAAGCCGTTCGAGGAGGCGGCCTTCTCGCTGAAGGATAACGAGATCAGCGACATCGTCGAGAGCCAGTTCGGCTTCCACATCATCCAGGTGCTCGGCCACCGCCAGGGCAAGTCCGAGCCGAACCCGATGGGCGAGGGCGACGCCGCCAAGGGCGGGCAGGACGAGGAGCAGATTCACGCGCGCCACATCCTCATCAAGCCGAACGCGGCCCCCAGCCAGAACCCTTTCGCCCCGCCGAAGTCGCCGCGCGACACGGCCAAGGAGGCGATCATCGAGGAGAAGACGAAGAAGGAAGTCGAGGAGATCGCCAAGCGCACCAACATCAAGGTGCCCGAAGACTTCCCCGTCAAGGCCCCCGAGACGCCGCCGCAGATGCCCCCGGGCATGGGCTCGCCGCACGGCGACATGGGCGGCGAAGCGCCCCCGCCGCCGCCGCCCGCCGAAGACGGCGCCAAGCCTTCGGGCGACTCGAAGGGGAAGGCCGCGCCCGGCAAGAAGAAATAAGTACCGCGGAGGCGTTGTGGAGTTCGGCGACTACCGCGTCGAGGTCGTGCCCGGCGGCGAGTTCCGCCTGGACGGCGGGGCGATGTTCGGCGTCGTGCCGCGCGCCCTCTGGCAGCGCGTCGCGCCGCCCGACGAGGAGAACCGCGTCACGCTCAACGCCAACTGCCTCTTCGTCGAGGCCGCGGGCGAGCGCGTCCTCGTCGAGACGGGGATGGGCGACAAGTGGTCCGAGCGCCAGCGCGCGATGTACGGCGTGAGCCCCGGCCCGACCCTCCGCGAAACTCTCTACGAACGCACGGGCCGGCGCCCGGAGGACGTGTCGATAGTCGTCAACACGCACCTGCACTTCGACCACGCGGGCGGCAACACCACGCTCGACCCCGGCGGCCGCGCCGTGCCGGCCTTCCCCAACGCGCGCCACTTCGTATCGCGCTCGGAGTACGAGCACGCCGAGTCGCCGCACGAGCGCGACCGCGCGAGCTACCTGCCCGAGAACTGGCGGCCGCTCGCGGAGTCGGGGCAGTTGGAGCTTAAAGACGACGACTACGAGGTCGTGCCGGGCCTGAGCATGGAGACCGTGCCCGGCCACTCGCGCACGATGCAGTGCGTGAGGCTCGAACGCGGCGGGCGGACGCTCTACGGCTTCGCCGACCTCGTGCCGACGCGCGCGCACGTGCCGCTCGCGTGGGTCATGGGCTACGACCTCTACCCGGTCGAGACCGTCGAGGCCAAGCGCCGCCTGCTGCCCGCCGCCGCGCGCGAGGGCTGGCTCTGCCTCTTCTACCACGACCCCGAACAGCCGCTCGCGCGCGTCGTCGAGGAAGGCGGGAGGCTCCGCGCGGCGGGCGAACAACTCGAAACAGTCTAAGGTAAAACGTACATGACGACCGCGAAGATTGGCATCATCGGGGGCAGCGGCCTCTACCAGATGCCGGAGCTGAAGGACGTTGAAGAGATAACCGTCGAGACGCCTTTCGGCCCGCCGTCGGACGCCTTCATCGTCGGCACGCTCGAAGGCGAGCGCGTGGCCTTCCTGCCGCGCCACGGCCGCGGGCACAGGCACCTGCCGACGGAGCTGCCGTTCCGCGCCAACGTCTACGCCATGAAGCTGCTCGGCGTCGAGCGCATCCTTTCGGCCTCGGCCGTCGGCTCGCTCCAGGAGCGTTACGCGCCGCTCGACATGGTCATCCCCGACCAGTTCTTCGACCGCACGCGCGCGCGCGCGCACGAATCGACCTTCTTCGGCGAAGGCATCGTCGGCCACATCACGTTCGCGCACCCGGTCTGCAATGATTTGGGCGACGTGCTGGAAGAGTCCTGCCGCGCGGCGGGGGTGAACGTGCACCGCGGCGGCACGTACCTGTGCATGGAGGGGCCGGCCTTCTCGACGAAGGCCGAGTCGCACGTCTACCGCTCGTGGGGGATGGACATCATCGGGATGACGAACTTGCAGGAGGCGAAGCTGGCGCGCGAGGCGGAGATTTGTTACGCGACGCTGGCGCTCGTCACCGACTACGACTGCTGGCACGAGGCGCACGACGCCGTCTCGGTCGAGACCGTGGTCGAGTACCTCAACAAGAACGTCCGCAACGCGCAAATCATCATGCGCGAGGCCGTCCGGCGGCTCGCCGCGGCCGAGCGCGCCTGCGCCTGCGGCTCCGCCATCAAGAACGCCATCTTCACGCCGCCCGAACTCTGGCCCGAGGCGACAACGAAGAAGCTCGACGCGATCATCAAAAAGTACAGCGGTAAGTGATGAGTGGGGGAGGCCGGCGTTCGGGTGCGACCGTGACAACCGGGTCAGTACCACCCGCGGTAGCGGGTGGCTCTGACCTGTTCCGGGGCTGATTCTGAGGGCTAGCGTGTGAGGTTAGAGATGAAGAAGTTAATTATCACAGTGTGCGGCGTCGCGTTGACGTTAGGGCTGACGGCGCCCGGGGCGCGGGCGCAGAGCGGGACGGTCATCGCCGGGCCTGACCCTTCGGCCGCGAGGGACATCGAGTCGGAGAAGGCCGCGAAGCACGAGCTGGAGGTCGCGCGCCATTACTTCAAGAACAAGAAGGCGTACTACGCGGCCTTCAAGCGCTGCGAGGAGTTGGCCGCGGGCTACCCCGAGTTCTACAAGATCGACGAGGTGCTCTACATCGCGGGCATGAGCAGCCTCTACCTCTCCGAGGGCAAGGGCAAGCAGAAGCCGCCCGCCTCCACGCCCGAGAAGAAGGAAGAGTTCTCGCCCGAGAACATGCGCGAGACGGCGCGCGACTACCTGACCCGCCTCGTCAACGACCACCCCCAGAGCAACTTCCTCGACGAGGCACAGGAGGCGCTCGCCCGGCTCGGCGAGTCGAAGCCGAAACAAGAACCTCAACAGTAAAGCCGGGAGCGCGGGCATCCTGCCCGCCACGAGCGCGTGGGCGCGAATGCGCGGAGACTTAAGACCCCGACGTTGAGGTGAAGCGAATGACGGGGAGCGTGCCGCCGGCACGCTTTGGCGGGCAGGGATGCCCGCGCTCCCGGCGAGAAGACGGTTTATCATTCCCATACGGCAGGAGAATTCATCAAGGTGTCATTGCTCGTGGTTGGTTCGGTGGCGTTCGACGCGGTCGAGACGCCGTTCGGTAAGCGCGAGAGGATGTTGGGCGGGTCGGCGACGCACTTCGGGCTGTCGGCCAGCTTCTTCACGGACGTGCGCGTCGTCGGCGTCGTCGGCGGCGACTTCGGCGCGGAGGAGATGCGGGTCTTCGAGGAGCGCGGCATCAACACGGACGACCTCGAACGCGTCGAGGGGGGGCAGACCTTCTTCTGGAGCGGGCGCTACGACTTCGACCTCAACACCGCGCACACGCTCGACACGCAGCTCAACGTCTTCGCCGACTTCAGGCCGAAGCTCTCGGAGGAGTCGAAGCGCGCGCGGATGGTCTTCCTCGGCAACATCCAGCCGGAGTTGCAGAGCGAGGTGCGCGAGCAGGTGCGCGGGGCCGAGCTGGTCGCGCTCGACACGATGAACTACTGGATCACGACCGTCCCCGAGCAGGTCGAGGCCGCCATCCGCGGGGTCGACGTCGTCATCATCAACGACGCGGAGGCGCGCATGCTCTCGAAGGAGCCGAACCTCATCCGCGCCGCGCGCAAAATCCTCTCGTGGGGGCCGCGCGCGCTCGTCATCAAGCGCGGCGAGTACGGCGCCGCGATGTTCACGCAGGACTCCTACTTCGCCATCCCGGCCTACCCGCTGGAGTCGGTCTTCGACCCGACGGGCGCGGGCGACACCTTCGCGGGCGGCTTCATGGGCTACCTCTCAAGCCACGAGAAGGTTGACGACGAGACGCTGCGCCGCGCCATCATCTTCGGCTCGGTCATGGCCTCCTTCAACGTCGAGGAGTTCGGCACCGACCGCGTCCGCCGCCTCACGCACGAAGAGATCAACCGGCGCTTCCGCGACTTCAAGCGCATGACCCACTTCGAAGAGATTCCCTTCAAGCGCTAAGCGGGTGATAAGTGGTGAGTGATAAGAAAGACCCTCAATTCTTACCACTCATCACTTATCACTTATCACCCAATCACTGTATAATCCCCCCGTCCTACAGTTTTCCCAATCAACTTAATCCCGGGGGGCTTCCGATGTTCTGTCCTGTCTGCGAGTCGGAGTACGAGGAGGGGGTGACGAGCTGTCCCGACGACGGCTCGGAGCTGGTCGAGCGGCTGACGCCCGAGAACACCTTGCACGATCACAGCGAGGCGCGCTTCGTCCCTCTGCACAACATTGGGTCGCCGGCCGAGGCCGAGATGGTGGCCGACATCCTCCAGCAGAACGGGGTGCGCGCGGCCGTCCAGTCGGGCGGCGCCGACGCCCTCTCGCCGCTGCTCTCCTCGGCCTCGCCCGGCGCCCTCGTCCTCGTCGACGAGCGCGACTTCGAGCGCGCGCGCGAACTCTACGACTCCTTCTTCGGCGGCGACATCACGCCGCTCACCGGCGCGACCGACGAGGAAGAGGAAGAAGAGAGTGATGAGTGATAAGTGATGGGTGATAAGAAAAGGCAAGGCCCGTACTTCTCTCTCATCACTTATCACTCGTCACTCATCACTCCCGAGGAGGTGCACCGTGGCTGAGGTAAGTTCGGCGGCGATTGTGGTGCTGATGACGGCGGGGAGCCAGGAGGAGGCGTCGCGGCTGGCCGAGATGCTGGTCGGGGCGCACCTGGCGGCGTGCGTGCAGATCATGCCGCAGATGGAGTCGATCTACCGCTGGAAGGGCGAGGTGCACCGCGCGCCCGAGTTCCTCCTGCTGGCGAAGACGACCGCCGCCTGCTTCGACGAGTTGGAGCGCGAGGTGCGCTCGCTCCACACCTACGACACGCCCGAGATCATCGCCGTCCCCGTCGCGCACGTCTCCGCGCCCTACTTCGAGTGGCTCACCTCCAACGCCTTCCCCCCGCTCGTCTCGCGCCGCACGACCGCGGAGCGCGCCGCGCCGCCGCAGCTGGAACAGTAGGGAAAGCAGTAGCAGTAGCCAGTAGCCAGTAGGAAAAAACAACATCGGCGGGCCTCGGGGTTATTAACCCGCAACGCCCGCCGATGTTTTCTACTGGCTACTGCCTACTGCCTACTGCCTACTCTCAAATGTCGTACACGTCGTGATTGACTTTGCTCAGCGTGTCCATGCCGCGGCGGACGATCTCGACGACCTCGGCGGGCGAGTCGGTGACGTGGAGGAGGCCGCGGTCTTGCGACGAGATGTACTTGTTTTTGAGGATCATGTTTTCGAGCCAGTCGAGCATCCCGGCCCAGAACTCGGAGCCGAAGAGGATGACGGGGAAGTTGTTGATCTTGCGCGTCTGGATGAGCGTGAGCGCCTCGAACAGCTCGTCGAGCGTGCCGAAGCCGCCGGGGAAGATGACGAAGGCGTTGCTGTACTTGACGAACATCGTCTTGCGCACGAAGAAGTATTTGAACTTGAGCGAGCGCGTCTGGTACGGGTTGGGCGCCTGCTCGAAGGGCAGCTCGATGTTGCAGCCGATGGAGGCGCCCCCGGCCTCGAACGCGCCGCGGTTCGCGGACTCCATGATGCCGGGGCCGCCGCCGGTGATGACGGTGAAGCCCGCGCGCGCCAGCAGCTCCGCCGTCTCCTGCGCCGCCGCGTAGAAGGGGCTGTCGGCGGGCGTCCGCGCCGAGCCGAAGATGGCGACGCCGCGCGTCACGGTCGCCAGGTCGTCGAACCCCTCCACGAACTCGCCCATGATGCGGAAGACGCGCCAGGTGTCCGTGTGCGTGAACTCGTCCGCCCGCGGCGTTTCGAGCAACTGCTCGTCCTGCGTCACCTGCCGCCCCTGCGCGAGCTCTTCGTCCCCGTTCGTCTTCTGGTCCATAGTCAGAGCGCCATGATGTTGAAGCCGCAGTCCACGTGGAGGACTTCGCCGGTGATGCCGGAGGAGAGCGGGCTGAGGAGGAAGAGGGCGGCGTTGCCGACCTCGCGCGCCTCGACGTTGCGGCGCAGCGGGGCGCGCTCGGCGTGGTGCTTGAGCATCGAGCCCATGTTGCCGACGCCGCGTGCGGCGAGCGTGTTGATGGGGCCGGCGCTGACGGCGTTGACGCGTATGTTCTGCTTGCCCAAGTCCGCGGCGAGGTAGCGCGTGCTCGCTTCGAGCGCCGCCTTCGCCACGCCCATCACGTTGTAGTTGGCGACGACCTTCTCCGCGCCGTAGTAGGTCATCGAGACGATGCTCCCGCCCTCCGTCATCAGCGGCGCCGCCGCGCGCGCCAGCTCGGCGAGCGAGTAGGCCGACACGTCCAGCGCCGTCAGGAAAGCCTCGCGCGTGGTGGCGACGTACTCGCCTTCCAGAGCCTCGCGCGGGGCGAAGGCGAGGCTGTGGACGAGGAAGTCCAGCCGGCCGAACTTCTCGCGGACGGCCGCGAAGGCCGACTCGACCTCCGACGGGTTCGACACGTCGCACTGCACGAGCGGCGAGCCCGTCCCCGAGGTCAGCCCCTCGACGTTCTCGCGCAGCCGCTCGTTCTGGTACGAGAAGGCGAGGTTCGCCCCCGCCTCCAGGCACGCCTGCGCCGTCGCCCACGCGATGGAGCGCTTGTTCGCCACCCCGAAGATGATTCCGTTCTTGTTCTCAAGCAGCATCGGGAACTATGAAGTCCGAGCGCGGAACGATGAACAAAGTGCGGCTTGCCTTACGGTTCATCCTTCGGCGTCCCTACCTCATCCTTTCATGGTTGGCGGAGTTCGTACTGCTCCTTCAGCTCGGCGGCGCGCGCGCGGGTCACGCGGGCCAGGCAGAAGGACTCGATCATCGGGCGCATGGTGCCGCCCGCGTACTGAGAGGACTCGAACGTGCAGTTGGAATCGCGGTACTTTATCCAGGCGAGTTCCGAAGCCTTCAGCAGCGCCTTCTCCTCCGCGTCGAGGATGCCGGCCAGGCGGTTGTAAGCCTTGTTCAGTTCGGCGTCGGCCGCCTCGTACTCGCGGCGCGCGCAGCCGCTCGCCTCGGCCTGCGAGCCGCGCTCCTCGCACGGTTGAATCTGCCGCTGCTTCTGCGTCTTCGCGCCCGCGGCGGGCAGGAAGAGGGGCACGAGCAGGGCACAGAGGGCGATGCGTCTCAACTTCATCTCCGGTGTCCACGGCCGCGGCGCGGCTTCTAGGCGGCGGCGCTCGCGGGCTCGCCGCTGAGGACGCGCGCGTACTCGCCGCTCTCGACCCAGCTCAGGATTTCGGCGACGCGCCAGACGGGGAAGGGGTGCGTCAGCCCGGCGTTGATGATGTCGGCCCAGAAGCGGTCGAGCGCCTTCTCGTCGTAGTTCTTCTGGAAGTCGCGCGCCTGCGCGAGGAACTCGTCGTAGTCGATCTTCGACGCGAACGTCCCGCCGCAGAGCTTCATCATCGTCCGGCCGATGACGTCCACGTCCTGCGTGACGAGCAGCGCCGCGCGGTCGCACGAGAGTTCCGCGCGACGCGCCCACGCGAGCAGCGCCGAACGCATCGTCAGCGAGACGAGCTGCGTGATGAGCGCGGCGATGGGGGCGGCGGCGAGGGCGGCGTTGGTCACCGCCTCGATGAGCCGGGCGGCGGTGATGTAGAGCACGTGCTCGGCGTGGATGTGGCCGACCTCGTGCGCGATGACGGCCAGCACCTCCTCGTCGTTCAGCCGCTCGATGAGCTGCGAGTGGAGGACGATGACGGGGCGTTTGACGCCGCCGGTGAAGGCGTTGACCATCGGGTTCTGCTGGACGAACATCTCGGGCATGTCCACGCCGAGCGTGGTGCAGGCGACCTGGAGCTTGTAGTAGAGGTCGGGGCACTGCCTGGGGGTGACCTTGACGGCGCTCGCGGTGAAGATGACGCGGATGGCGGACTCGCCCGTCACCTCCAGCAGCTTCTTGAGCGCGCTGTCGATGCCGGGGATGTTCCGCAGGGCGGCGAGCGCGCGGCTGTCGAGCGGGTGGACGTAAGAGTACTTGTCGAGGTTGGCGAACTTCTTGTGCGGCTCGTCCGAGAGCAGCAGGCGGCAGCGGCCGCAACGCGCCTGCGCGGTCTGCGTGCGCACGCTGTTCAACTGCCCGCAGTAGCGGCAGCGGATGGTCTCGCCGCCTTCGCCGCCGAACGTTTCCAGATCAGCCATCTTTACTCCCCTTCGGAAAACGAAAATGACAGGCCGCGCGGGAAGACTCTCTTTGCGTCGGGTGCCTGTTTCGGTGACGCAAGTATCAACGATTGCCAGCCGCGAGGGCAAGTCGGGGCCGCTGCCAGAGCGGTCAGTACCACCCGCGGTAGCGAGCGGGTGGGTCGTTGATACCGGGCGCCGCGTTGCCACGACCCACCCGCTCGCTACCGCGGGTGGTACTGACCTGTTTAATGGCGAAAGTGTCTAATCCCCGTGAAGACCATCGCCAGGCCGTGCTCGTCGGCGGCGGCGATGACTTCCGCGTCGCGGACGGAGCCGCCGGGCTGGATGACGGCGGTGATGCCGTGTCTGGCCGCCTCGTCGAGCCCGTCGCGGAAGGGGAAGAAGGCGTCGGAGGCGAGCACGGAACCCTCGACGGGGAGTTGCGCGCGCATGGCCCCGATGCGGACGGAATCGACGCGCGACATCTGGCCGGCGCCGACGCCGACGGTCTGGCCCGCGCGCGCGTAGACGATGGCGTTCGACTTCGTGTGCTTGCAGACCGTCCAGGCGAACATGAGCGCGTCGAACTCCTCTCCGGTCGGCTCGCGGCGCGTGACGACCTTGAGGTCTTCGCGGCGGAGGCGGTGCGTGTCGCGCGTCTGGACGAGCATGCCGCCGGTCACGCGTTTGAAGTCCAGCCCCGACGGCTGTCCTGCTGCCCCGGCGCGGAGGATGCGCAGGTTCTTCTTCGACTTGAGGACTTCGACCGCGGCCTCGTCGAAGTCCGGGGCGACGACGACCTCTGTGAAAATCTCCGTGAGGGCGCGCGCCGCGGCCTCGTCCACCGTGCGGTTGAAGGCGACGATGCCGCCGAAGGCCGAGACCGGGTCGGTGGCGAGCGCGCGGCGGTACGCCTCTTCGAGCGTCGCGGCCGTGCCGACGCCCGAAGGGTTCATGTGCTTGATGACGGCGCACGCCGTCTCCTCGAAGTCGCAGACGAGTTGCCACGCGGCGTCGGCGTCCACGTAGTTGTTAAAGGACATCTCCTTGCCGCCGAGCACCTCGGCGTGGGCGATGCCCGCCTCTTCTTCCGTCTTAAACAGCGCCGCCTTCTGGTGCGGGTTCTCGCCGTACCGCAGGTCGGAGTGTTTGTCGAGGAGTATTTCGACGCTCGCCGGGAAGGAGCCGACCGACTCAAGTCGTTGCTCAAGCCCCCCCGTCTTGACGACCTCGGTGATGGTGAAGGCGCTCTGGAGTTCCGGGCCTGCAACTGATTCGTTCGGCAGCAACTCGGTTAGGTAGCGGGCGATGGCGCGGTCGTACCCCGACGTGTGAGTGAAAGCTTCGAACGCGAGCCGTGAGCGCGTCTTGAGGGAGAGTGTGCCGCCGTACTTCGCCAACTCTTCGGAGACGGAAGCGTAGTCGAAAGGCGAGGTGACGACGGCCACGTCCCGGAAGTTCTTCGCGGCGGAGCGCACCATCGCGGGGCCGCCGATGTCGATCTGCTCGACGGCCTCTTCGAGCGTGACGCCCTCGCGGGCGATGGTCTGCTCGAAGGGGTAGAGGTTGACGACGACCATGTCGATGGGGCCGATCTCGTGCTCGGCGAGCGCGCGCGCGTGCTCGGGGTTGTCGCGGACGGCGAGGATGCCGCCGTGGATGCGCGGGTGGAGCGTCTTGACGCGGCCGTCCAGCATCTCCGGGAAGCCCGTCACGTCCGACACGTCGCGCACGTCGAGCCCGGCCTCTCGCAGCGCCTTCGCCGTGCCTCCGGTGCTGAGCAGCTCGACGCCGAACTCGCGCAGCGCGCGCGCGAAATCGACGAGCCCCGCCTTGTCCGAGACGCTCAAAAGCGCCCGGCGGATGTGCCTGAGACCTACCGTGTTCGGTTCGTTCATGATTCCGCGGAAAGAAGATTAGGGTGTCAGAGCGGAAGGCAGATTGTAGAGCAACGCGGGGCCGGTGTCATGCCGGTTCAGCGCTTCGGTTCGTAAGTCTCGCGCAGTTGGCGGACGCGGAGCTTGCGGTCGCGCGGCGAGTTGAGCCGTACCTCGACGCGGTGCGCGCCGGGCTCCGCGGCGAAGGCGCCCGCGTGGTAGCCGAGGACGTACTGGCTCTGTAGGTCTTCGGCGATGGCGCGGAAGATGGGGCTCAGGTCGTGCTCGGCGCGCGGGTCGAGCGAAGAGCGCGCGTCGCCGACGACGAAGAACTGCCCGCCGGTCTTCTCGGCCAGGTCGCGGAAGCCTTTGGAGGGCTTGCGCGCGGCCAGCCGGCCGTCAACCGGCGCGTAGAGCGGCAGGTGTATGACGTAGAAGGAGACGCCCGCGGCGTTCGCCTCCGCGATGACGGAAGCGGGCGCCGACGTGCTCGCCGTGTCGAGCCCGTCGCTGACGAGGACGACGATGCGGCGCTCGGCCGCGCCGCGCCCCTTCGCGCCGAAGGCGCGGACGGCGGTGCGGGCGGCCTCGAAGATGGCCGTGCGGCGGTCGGGCAGCGAGGCGATCTGAAAGGCTTTGTGTGCGGCGCGCAGGTCGCGCGTGAAGTCCTGCGTCAGCTCGGCCCGCTCGCGGAACTGCATCACGGCGACGTGGGAGCGCGCGCCGAAGTGTGAGAAGAGGGCGAGCGCCGTCTCGCGCTGCTGCGTGATGGTCTCGCGCGTCGAGCCGGAGGCGTCGAGGAGGAAGAGGAGTCCGACGTTCTCGGCGCCCGCGACGAGCAGGCTCGTCTCGACGGGCCTGCCGTTGTCGCGCACCTGAAAGTCTCGCTCCGAGAGGCCGGGCACGCGGCGGTCTTTGCCGTCCGTGACGTAGAAGGGGACGAGAATCAGATCGGTCGTAATCGTGTCGTAGTTTTCCGCGGAAAGGTCTACCTCTTCGTCCTGCGCGCGGGCGACAGACTGGCAGAGCAGAGACTGGATGGCGAAGGCCAGGAGGGCGAGCCGAACCGTGTGGCGTCGGGTGGAGCGAGACCGCCGTGCGTGGGGGTTCATTCGGCTCGTCTAGAACAGGAAGCGCCCGAAGAAGAGGATGCCGATGATGAAGGCGAGCGTGATGAGAATAATCTTGATGAGAGTCACAGCCGATTCCTCCGGAGTTTGCGCGCCCGCCCCTTGCCCAGGGCAGACATTTTATCGGCGCGTCGAGCGGCGTGTCAACGTTCGAGCCCTGCGTCCCCGACCCCGCGCGGCCTGTCATTTTACTCTAAAAATACGCGAAAAGGCCGGCCCGGGTTCCCTCCGCCGAGGGGCCGTGCAAAGCGCGGGCGGGCACGCTTCATCAAAGCAGACCTTAGTGCTATAGTTCGCTGTCAAGACTCTTCCACAAAGGGCAAGCTTAGAGGATTTGGGTGAGAAGCTGAGCAGTCAGGCGCAGAGGTTCGTGCGGTCCCGCGCGGCGGCCGGCCTGCTGCTGCTCGCGCTGACGGCGCACGCCTTCGTCGCCGGCGCCACGCACTTCCACCGCCTCCCGCAGCCCGGCGCGAGCCCGGCGCGGGTCGCCCTCCGGAGCGGGGAAGACCGCGGCGAGAGCGCGCCGCTCGGCGGCGACGAGAAGCAGTGTCTTCTGTGCAGGCTCCAGCGCAACTTCGTCTCCGACCTGGGGCACGCGGCCCTCGTCATCGCCGCTCCGCACGCCCCGACGCCCGTTCAGCAACACCTTCATCAAGTCGCCGCGCGCGCCGGCACCGCGCTACTCCGTAAGGGTCGCGCGCCTCCCTCATTCCCGTCCTGATTTTCAACCCGCATTCATAAAAGAGCACGCCTGCGTTCGGGGCTCGCCCGAACGCGGCCGGCTTCGCCGTCGGAACCGCTCGGAAGGTTAAAGCTTGAGGCCCGTGCCGCACCCGAACGCGGCCCGCGGGCGCCGGCCCTTCCCGATTCATTCGACGGCCCGGGGCAGTTTATTGAAGGGAAAGAATTATGCGCAGTTATAGATTCGTCGTCGCCTCGATACTCACACTCTCAACTCTCGTCTCGCCCGCGCGGGCTCTCGCGGAGGGCGGGTTCGTCGGCGGCCTCTTCGGCCAGGCGCAGGCCGCGGGCGGTTCGATTCGAGGCCGCATCACCCTGTCCGACGGCGGCACGCCGCTCCACAACGTCATCGTCAACCTCGTCCAGTTGAAGCGCTCGGCCGAGACCGACGAGGACGGCGCGTACGAGTTCCAGAACGTCCCGCCGGGCACGTACACGATCCTCGCGCACATGGAGGGATTCCCCGACCAGACGCAGCAGGTGCGCGTCACCGCGGGCGGGTCGGTGACGTTCGACTTCGCGCTCCGACTCGCCGGCCTCAAGGAGGAGGTGACCGTCACCGCGACCGGCAGCGAGCAGTCCGTCTTCGAGTCGTTCCAGTCGGTCAACACGGTGGACGCGCTCACGCTCGCGCAGGAGAGCCACACCTCCATTGGCGAGGTGCTCGACAAGGAGCCGGGCGTGGCGAAGCGCAACTTCGGCCCCGGCTCCGCGCGACCGGTCGTGCGCGGCTTCGACGGCGACCGTGTGCTCGTCACGCAGGACGGCGCCTCGACGGGCTCGCTCGCCTCGCAGTCGGCCGACCACGCGGAGCCTGTGGACGTGCTCTCGCTCGAACGGCTCGAAGTCGTCAAAGGCCCCGCGACCCTGCTCTACGGCAGCAGCGCGACGGGCGGCGTCGTCAACGCCGTGACGGGTCACGATTACTCGCACGAGGGGTGGCGCGGGTATTTCACGGGCGTGGGCGGGACGACGAACAACCAGGGCGGCGCGAGCGGCGGGGTCGAATACGGGACGGGCAAGTGGATGTTCTGGGGCAACGGGACTTTGCAGCGCACGGGCGACTACGACACGCCGCTCGGCCGCGTCGAGCAGTCTTTCACGCGCGACGCCAACGGCACGCTCGGCGTCGGCCGCTACGGCGAGAAGAGCTTCGCCAGCTTCACCTACGGCTACGACCGGCGCCGCTACGGCATCCCCTTCGCCTCCTTCTTCGAGTCGGGCGGCGAGGAGACGGGCTCGGACGTTTCCATCAAGGCGCGGCGCCACGACTTCAAGTTCAGCGGCGGCTGGCGCGACCTCGGCGGGTTCGTCAGCGGCTTCCGCCTGACGCTCGACTACAGCGACTACGCGCACGACGAGCTGGAAGGCGAGGAAGTGGGCACGCACTTCAGCAACAGGAACTTCATGTTCCGCGGCGTCTTCGACCAGCGCAAGACCGGCCGCTTCACGGGCAGTTGGGGCTTCTCCGGCTTCCGCCGCGACTTCGAGTCCGTCGGGGAAGAGACGCTCGCGCCGCCGACGATTCAGAACAACTTCGCCGCCTTCGCGCTCGAAGAGATCGACTTCGAGCGCGTCAGGTTCCAACTCGGCGGGCGCGTCGAGCGCAACGGTTACAAACCCGAGGGCGCGCTCGAACGCTCCTTCACGGGCTTCTCCGGCGCGGCCGGCGTGCGCGTCGGGCTGTGGAAGGGCGGCGCGTTCGTCACCAACTACACCCACTCGTACCGCGCGCCCGCGCTCGAAGAGCTTTACAACAACGGGCCGCACGTCGGTAACCTGACCTTCGAGATCGGCAACCCTCTGCTCCGCCGCGAGCGCAACGACGGCATCGACTTCTCGCTGCGCCACGACTCGAAGCGCGTGCGCGGCGTGGCGAACTTCTACTACTACAACATCAAGGACTTCGTCTTCCTCGCGCCGACGGGCGAGATCGAAGACAACCTGATTGAGGCCGCCTACGACCAGGCCGACAGCCGCTTCACAGGCACGGAGCTGAACCTCGAATTCGCGGCGCACGAGAACCTTTGGATCAACCTCGGGTACGACTACGTCAACGCGCAGTTGAAGGAGACGGGGACGCCGCTGCCGCGCATCCCGCCGATGCGCGCGCGCGTCGGTCTGGACTGGCGCTACAAGGCTTTCAACCTGAGGCCGGAGGCGACGTTCGTCAAAGACCAGGACCGAATCTTCCCGACCGAGACGCGGACGGCCGGCTACGCGCTCTTCGACCTGTCGGCCTCCTACACCATCGCCCGCCCGCACTACGCGCAGGTCTTCTCGGTCAACGCCTTCAACCTCGGCGATCGCCTCTACCGCAACCACCTCTCGTTCATCAAAGACCTCGCGCCCGAGATCGGCCGCGGCATCCGATTCAGCTACACCATCCGCTACTTCTGAGGGGCGGGTCGTTAATCGCTCCGGGCGGGCCGGATGTGCTTAAATGCTCCCGCCGAATGTTCAAGAGACAGAAAATCAAACTCAGCCGGGGAAGGGAAGCCGCATCGAGGGTTTCCCTTTCTCTCTTCAGCCTCGGCGTCGCGCTGCTGCTGCTCGCCGGCGACACGTCCGCGCAGACGACGGACGTGA
>DASVQJ010000120.1:0-70658 GCA_036389235.1 Pyrinomonadaceae bacterium
GACCGGCATTCGTCCGGTTTTGCTGCGCTGTTGAGGCCCGAGTCTCACGATCTGTGAGCCTCAAAACCTCGGATTTAGAGCTGGGCCGGCGTCTTACCGGCGGCGGCCGAAACCTTCAGAAAGAGTTTTCAAACAGGCTCTTACTACTTACCGTTCACCGTTCGCCACCTATGTCTGACAGCACGCGCATGGTTCTGCACGCCTTCGCCGCGCTCGCCGACCTCGGCGAGGAGATCGCGGAGACGCGCGACTTCGAGGAGATGGTGCGCTCGGCGCTCCACGTCGTCCTCGGCGCGATGGGCATCCGCCGCGGCGCGGTCGCCGAGTTCGACCGCGGGCACGGCTCGCTCCGCTTCGTCGCCGCGCGCGGCTACGACGGGGAACTCGCGCGCGACTTCACACTCGCGCCGCACCCGCAGCAGCCTCCGAACGGCAAAGGCAACGGGAACGGCGCGGGCTCCCTCGCACACGCCTTGCAGGACTTCGCGCGCGTCGAGCGCGAGGTGCACGAAAGGTTCGCGGGCGCGGGCGTGGAGGTCGTCACGCCGCTCGTCGTGCGCGGCGAGCTGGTCGGCGTCATCCTCCTGGGGGGGAAGGCGAGCGGCGAGTCGTTCACGCAGGAGGACCGGGAGCTCGCGCGCGCTCTCGGGCGCCACGTCGGCGTGGGCCTCCACAACCACCGGCTGCTGCGCGAGGTCGAGCGGCGCGCCGAGGAGAACAGGAAGCTCTACGAGAGTCTGAAGGGCAGCTACAAGGACACCGTCCGGGCCTTCGCCGCGGCCATCGACTGCAAGGACAAGTACACGCAGGGGCACTCGGAGCGCGTCGGCAAGTACAGCGAGATCATCGCGCGCGAGATGGGCTGGAACGACGAGGAGGTCGAGGCCATCGCCATCGGCGGCTACCTGCACGACGTGGGCAAGCTCGTCGTGGATCGGGACATCATCAACGCGCCCTACCGCATCGACGCCAAGCAGTCGTCGGAGCTGAACCGCCACCCGGCCGCGGGCTACGAAATCCTGCGCCCCATCAACCACCCCTTCGCCGACATCCCCCTGATGGCGCGCTATCACCACGAGCGGCCCGACGGGCGCGGCTACCCCGAGGGCCTGACCGACGAGCAGATACCGCCCGGCGCCAAGATCGTCTCACTCGCCGACTCGTTCGACGCGATGACGACCGACCGCCCTTACCGCCGCCGCCGCACCTTCGAAGAGGTGGTCGCCGACTTCCGCCGCAACGCCGGCCGCCAGTTCGCCACGCCCGTCGTCCTCGCCCTCTGCCGCGCACTCCTCAAGGAGGCCCGCGGCGAGACGCGCCCCCGCCAGATGATGCGCCTCCTCGGCAAGGACTACGTCGAAGAGCACACAGTGCCCGCCCTCGAACAGCTCATCGCCGACCTCGAAGCGGGCACGCCCGCCGCCGCCGGACAGGCTTAAGGCGAGACGCGCCCCCGCCCGCGCCGTCCATCTTGTTCAATCGACTTGCGGGGGCTCTTTGTCCGCCTGGGCGGCCGCTCCGCGTTGCACGCCCCGGCCTGGCGCTCTGTCAGGCCGGTTGCAGTCACGGCCTGGGAATGCCTTCGGGGTTGCAGGTCATCTCTATCACTCTGTACCGCCTCTTCAGCGCTGTGACCTCTCTCTCCTGAGCGGCAAGCCTCTGCTCGTAGTCGGGTGGCTGCACCCCGAAGCAATCACCCGCAATAGTCAGCCGGTAGAAACGTATCTCCTTACCCGTCCCGTCTACGAGCCGCCCCCTTAGACATCGCGCCCTCAGCCTTCTTAGCTCTTGCCCGACGGTGACCTTCTTAATCACCGGGCCGCGAGGGCCGCTGCCTACCATTTTCGCGGTCACGACCTCGGTCGCCTTGACCCCGGGAGGGAGGCAGGGATAGCCCGGCGGTTTGCCTGACGCAGTTACGGACAAATAAAGGATAAGCACGTGGCTTGCAATAAACAGTCGCCGCATTCCATCACCTCCTGATAAGAATACCGGGCCGTGCAGAGCAAAGAATATACTTTCTGATAATCGGCGCAAGCTGAAATGCCGGCGCCTAGCGCCGTGGATGACCGGCGAGCCCTCAGGATTGAGGGTGAGGGCCGCGCTCATTGCGAGTCCGGCTTATCCCCTTGTTAGAGTGCGCGCCGAGCAGGCGGCCGACCCTCGAATACCAGTGGCCGCTCCCCGACATGATGCGGTCGGCGTACCTCTCCGCGGCCTCCTCCTGTTCCGGGTCCTGCCCGAACGTGTGCCTGTGTGCGTGGTGGCCGATCTCGTGGTACAAAGTCCGCTCGATGATAAAGTTGTTGACGTGCGACATCGGGCTCCACCTGCGGGAGGGGTTATCCCACACGATGTTGATTCGGAACAAGACCGGCGTGTAATCGCCCCACCCCTCGAAGTCCTCCTTCCTCAGTATGAAGATGCGCTCGACCTCCCGCAGGTCTTCGGCGGGGACATTCTTCAACCAACGTTGGAGAAGCGCCCTCACGTTCTGTCTCGTCACCAGTCTTTTGTGTTCGAAGACCTCGGCCCCGCAGACGCTGTAGCGGTCGTAGTCGGAGAGGGTGAAGGCGCAGACCGAGTCCAGGATTCGCGCCACGGCCGGTGCGCACCCGCCGTTCTTCAGTCGGTCGGCGACGCTCCGCGCCTCGGCCTCATCTATGTCGTGGATGAGGCTAAAGAGGCCGCTGACGTAGCGGGCCTCGTTCCCGTATTTGAGTTTTGACCAGTTAGATTTTAATACCGCCTCACGCACCTGCGGGATGGCCGGCGCCCCGACCTTGTACAAAGCCTTGTAGCCTTCGTACGCTTCCCCCAGACTATTCTGGGCCAGGCCGCGGATGAGTGTCCGCAGGCTGCGCCCGACATGCTGAGTCTGTTCCTCGCCCCGTTCGTTCATCTTCGATGGAAAGCAGTCTGGCGCCCGGCATCACCCGCCCGCCGGTCGAGAGCTGATGAGGAGCGGCGTGTCGCGGGGCGGGTGCGTGCCGTCGTCAGGTGCGCGGCGAGCCTTAGCGTCCGTACTGAGAGAGGAACTCCGTGTGGCACGCCGGGCACGTCCGCTGCCTTAGGCCAGCCGATACCGCCGCGGACGCGTCTCCCAAAATCTCGTGGATACAGAAGTCGCACGTCGAGAGCAGCACGTACTGTAAATTGCTCACCGGGCCGGCATCATAATCACGCAGCCTCCCCTCGATGTGAGCAGTCGTGATCACGTAACTCCTCCCGCACTTCGGACATTCGGCGACCGTATTATCCACATTACAGTGGCCGCATTTAAGAATTCCCACACTCATAACATTAAGCACCTGACGCCGGAATCGACGCGGGCGAAACCGCCGCGCGCGAGCACAAGTTAAACGGGCGACGTTTTCTGAGGCAAGCCGTTTCGCCTCGCGTCCAAAGACCTGTCAGGTCGCGCCCTACTTTCGATTCCGAATTTAACAAAGCAACTCCGTCGCCCTTTTAGTCCGACAGACGGATCGAATCGCCTTTCGTCAATATCCCTTCGACCAGAACGGCGCAATAGACGCCGGCAAAATTTGCGTGTGCTTTGGCGACTTTGCGTAAAACTTCCGGGTTGTGTTCGCCGGTGTCGGGGTCGAGCGAAATCATCTTACAGCGCGGGTCGCGTTCCAGAACCATCAACACCGCGCTCGGCCCGATGCGCAGTCGGCGGCCGACCAATTCGTCCTCGGCAAACCCGTCACCCGCCGCGAGGTCAAGATAGATGTTCGCCCGAAAGCGCCGTTTATCAATCGGTATGCGCAGCCCCTCTTCGACCTGTCGGACGGTTTGCAGGCTAATCAACGAGACCGGGCGACAGTCTGTCAGCGCGCGGTCTGAACGTACGAGCGTGAGGTGATTCTCACCGCGCAATCCTTCGACGAGCATCTCTATCAACGCCGGGTCATCGACGGCGACGACCGCGCCTGACGGCGTCAAGACATCCAGACTCAGGTCGTCCGGTTCGGCGTTTGCCGGGGTGACGCCGGGTGCGATGCTCATCGCTTCAACCAAATTCGGCGGCTTCGCTGCTCTTTCGGGATAACGAAACTGTGGGCGATAGCGCAGCATCTGCTCCTGCACGGTCGCGTTCAGATAGGGAAACCCTTTGCGCGCGGATGAATTCTTGAAGGCGAAGCATCGGTCGCCGTAGATGCCGGAAAATCCCATAAACACTTCGGTCATCGTCTCGCCGCTCATACTTTTAATCGGGTAACGCCATAGACTCTCGACCGTTCCGATAGTTGTCAATCAACGCCTCCTTTTATTCTTTCCGCACCCTACCCGGAGCTACCCGACGCCGCGCAACACGCGCCCGCCCACGCCTTTGCCGAGAACGACAACGTCGTGTCGGCGTTCGGGCGCACGCCTTTGTCGGGCGGTGTGGGGTTCGGGCGCTACGCCTTTGCCAACCTTCTCCTACGGGCGATACTGGCAAACAGGACTGTCCAGAAGATGATCTGTGTGATCGGCGTGAGCCATACGATAACGCTGTCGGTCATTACCGTCAAAGGCCACATGATTAAGACGGTGGGGAGATGCAGTACGAAGGCGACGTCTTCAGAAACAGTTTCCATCGGAGTCCGGGAGGCCCCCCCGCTGTGCCGCATCATCTGCTCTGCCAGGGCGGGGAGGAAAGAAGCCAGTGCGATGCCTTCAACGAGCACGGCGAGTAAGAAGCACGTCAGATAACTCCGGAAGGGCATCGGCCCGGGGGCTGGTCGCTCACCTCCCACCGCCAACTCGCCCGGGCCGTCGGTAGTCACGAGACGGGGCGAGCCGCATCGCTTACAGGATTCATCCGAGATGAAAGTGATGAGCCCGCAGGAGGGGCACTGTTTACGCATGTCTCTTCTAAGGGTAATGAGTTCGTCGGAGCCGCCCGACGCCCGGCACGAGCGGGCGCGCGGCCCTGTTGCGGGAATGTGCAAGCCTCCGCGTCCGCGCTCCGCCGCATGCCGTCGTCGGATGCGTCAGATGTACCGTGCCCCTTCGCGCCCCTCCTTCTCGTACGTGGGACTCATCGGCGTCACCGCTGTTGTGACCCGCCCAAAGTTCTTTACAGCGGCGTGCGTTCGGGTGCGACCTCACGCCGGGAGCGCGGGCATCCTGCCCGCCGTGAGCGCCGCAGGCGCGAAGGCCGTCAGACTTTAAATCTCCAGGTCGAGGGAGAGCGCTGCACGGTGAAGCGTGCTTCAGCACGCTTCGGCGGGCAGGATGCCCGCGCTCCCGGCGCGGCCGTCGCGTCCGTGTGAACGCCGCTATAGTGAAATACTTCATCCCCCGTTCAAAGCCCCGGAGCACCTAACGCCCGACATCGGACGCCTCCGCTTCGCCACCTTCGGCGACATCTCTTCCTTCACCTGACGGCTCCTCGCCGTGATTAATGCCGAGCGTCCACGACGGCGGGTCACTGGCCGGGAATGTGTCTGTCAAGTTTCGATCTATCTCTTCTTCGCTCATCTCGCCGTCGCTTGGTTGTGTGGTTGTCTGCGGCGCGCGTTCTTTATTTTCTGCCATGACATTGCACCTCGTACCAGAAGGTTACCGCCGGGCAAATTAAAATCAACTGCGGTGGTTCAAGCCATCTAACGACTATTGTACCGAATGTGTCGGCCCGAATACGCAGCAGGGCATGAAAAGCCGAGGCCCGGCGTCCCGTCCCGGAGGTTCGCCTGAACGCTTATCACTTCGGCGGGGCGTCGAGGCCGCCCCGCCGCCGCCTCGTTCAACTTCTGTTCGTACTCAGGGTGAACAGGCGATGCCGGACACGCCGACGTCCTCGATCCGGCCGCACGCCGAGGCGTAGGAGACGCTGGTGGCATACGCCATCGGGCTCCGCGCGGTATAAGCGTAGTTGTTGTTCTGGGTATACGAGTTGGACGGGCTCGTGGAGGTGACGGTCGCCCGCACGAGAAACGCGTTGAAGTCACTGTACACGTAAGACCACGCCGCCTGGCACGTCGGCGACCACCACAGTTGAACGCCGCCGATGTAGTCGTTCGAGAAGCCGTCGTAGATGTCGGTCTCGCTGACGACGTATGACCCGGACGTGCAGCCGGTGGTGACCGGACTCAGCCCGTTACACCCGCTGCCGTAACACGTCGCCGCCGCGGCCGGGGTTGCGGCTAGTGCCCCGAACAGACCCGCCGCGAGCGCCAGCAAAAGTCGTCGTTTCATCACGATGTCCTCCTTGACGAGTTAAGCTTCGGTCGGGGCCGGACTGGAGAAGCGTGGGTTAACGCGGAGCCGTGAGGGAGGCTTCTGATGGTTTGTGCGGGCCGCAGTATATGCACGCACCAACGTTAAGTCAACAAAAGCCCCGGCTGACCGCGGGTCACTTTTGAGGGGAAATAGGGAAGGGCTCACGCCCCACGTCTGGACGGCGGCGAACACGCCCTGCCGCTCGGCCTCGCCGGGGACTGCGGCGTCAACCAAAATCTCGTCGGCGTTCGGGGCGCCCGAGGGCCTCGGCGACTTCGGATTCGGTGCCCGGCGGGAGTTGCCGGCCGGGGTCGTCCCGGCCGTGCGACCGCTCACTTGCCCGTGAGTTGTTTGAAGATGGCGAGCGCCTCCGGCTGGTAGGGCGGCTGGGGGGCGAGGGGCTTCGACTGCATGCGGACGACGATCAGTTCCGGGGCGGGGAAGACGTAGAGGTTGGTGTCGAGGTGGCCGAGCGCGGCGTAACCCGGGGGGCTGTCGATGAGCCACCAGAGGAGGCCGTAGCCGGGGTGGAGGGTCTGCGAGGGCCGGGTGGACTGTTCGACCCACGACTCGCTGAGCACGCGCGCGCCCCGCCACGTCCCCCTGTTCAGCATGAGCAGGCCGAGGCGCGCGAAGTCGCGCGGCGTGGTCTCCATGTCGGCGTACGTCCAGGCGTGCCCCTTGTCGTCGAGGTGGAGGCGCGTCGCGTTCATCCCGAGCGGCTGGAAGAGGCGGCGGCGCGCGTAGTCCTGCGCGGGCTCGCCCGCGGCCCTGTCGATGACGGGCGAGAGCAGTTGCACGCCCTCGTTGCTGTAAGCCCAGGCCGAGCCCGGCTCGGTCGCGAGCGGCAGGTCGATGACGAACCGGTTCTTGTCGCCCACCCAGCCGACGCTCTTGTCCGACAGGCGCGGCAGCCCCGAGGTCATCGTCAGCAGGTGGCGCAGCGTGACCTTGCCCTTCGCCCCCGCGCACCACTCCGCGACGTATTTGCAGACGGGCTCGTCCGCGCTCTTGATCTTCCCTTCGTCGATGAGCGCGCCGACGAGGAGGCCGGTGACCGACTTCGTGCTCGACATCGCCATCATGGGCGTCCGGTAGCGTGCGCCGTAAAGCTCCTGAACGATCTTGCCCTTGTAGACGACGAGGCAGGCGTCGGCGCCCGTCCGCGCGCAGAGTTCCGCGTGGCGTTTGAGGGCCTCGACGTTGAGGCCGAGCGCGGCCGGGTCGGCGGTCTGCCAGAAGCCGTCATCCCGCGCGGGCGTCGTCGTCGTCTGCGCGGGCGTCGCCGCCGGCCTCCGGGAAGATAACTCGGAGCGCAGTTTGGCGGCCTCCGCTTTGACCCAGGCCAGGTGCGCGGGGAGGTTCCCGCACTCCTTGTCGAAGGAGGCCAGCGCCCCCAGGGCCTCGGCCGACATGCCCAGTCTGGTCTGCGAGTAGGCGAGGTCGTAAAGCGCCTCGCACCTTTGGGCGGGGGGCTTCTGCGCGCCCTTCGTGAGGAAGTCCTGCGCCAGACGCGCCGCCTCGTCCCACTCGCCGCTGCGGTTCAACTCCAACAGCCTGTTGAGGGTCGGGTCTTGTTGCGCGGCGGCCACGGGCGTGAGCCGCGCGGCGGCGCAGCACGCCGAGAGCAGCGCGGCCAGCGCCGCGGCGCGTGCGACGCGGGCGGTCGAAATTCGTGTGCGCGGGCAGGCCATCGCGAAGGCGCTTTCGTGCCGCCCCGCGTCCGCACTCACTTGGGCTGGATGCGGAGCGTGTAGCTGGCGATGTCGATCTTCTGGTCGGGGAGGACTTCGACGCGCTCCTCGCGGGGGACTTCGCGGCCGCCGACGAAGGTCGGGTTGCGACCCTTCGGCGTGAACCAGTAGCGGCCGGTGTTGTCGAGTTCGAGCGTGGCGTGGCTGCGGCTGACCTCGGGGTCGCCCTTGATGGGGAGGTCTACGCTGACGGACTTCGAGCCGCGGCCGATGGTGATCTCCTGCTTGGTGACGGGCTCGACCGTCTGCCGCTGTCCGTTGCGCCAGATTTCGACGTGGTAGAGGGTGGCGACGGTCGGGCGTGCCGTCACCCTGGTGATGTCGCTCTCAAGCTCGCCGGTCTCGCCCGAGGCGGTCTCGGACGCGGACGCGTCGGCCGCGTCGGCCGTGGGGAGTTCCGCGGGGCGCGCCGTGACCATCGTGTGGCCGCCCTGCTCGTTCGACTCCCAGACGGGCTGGACGCGGAACTGCCCCTTTTCGAGCGTGCCGTCCACGCGCAGCTCGACGGCGAAGGACTTGGTGGCGAGCTGCGTCTGACCCGACAGCTCGCGCGCGCGCTCCGAGAGGACGTAGTAGAGGCCCTGCTCCAGCCCGCGCCGCTTCTCGCCCTGCCACTCCTTGTCGTCGTCGTTCGAGAGGTAGACGACGTACTCGGGCGGGATGTAGGTGGGGCCGCCGGGCGGGGTGAACATCTCGCGCTGCATGACCGACTCGACCTCGCGCGCGACCTTCACGAGGAAGTCCTCCCAGACGCGGCGCGGGCGCGCGCCGGCGTCCACCTCGGCCAGGGGGTCGTCCGAGACCTCGCCGTCAATCCAACGCCGAATCGAATCAAGTATGCTCACTGTCGTCGTCACCTCTCCGCGGGGCGTTAATTAAGACTTCGGACGCAAAAGGGTGCTGTTGACCCAGCCCTCGTCGGCCGAGTCGGGGTCGGCCTTCGGGCGCCCGCGCTCGGTGACCTGCACCTGATACCACTTGCCGCTCACCTGTAGGACGCGCACCGTCGAGCCGCGCTCGGCCACCCCGATCTGTGTGTAGCTCGGGTCAGGCCCCTTGCGCAAGTTTACATCGTTCGTGGTCACAAATTCACTGCCGACGACTCCCGTTTTGTTCGCGGCCGCGTCGCCCGCCTGCTGCCGCTGCCGCGCCGGGCCGCTCCCGCGGGCGTTCTGCACGTAGAGGAACGTCGCGTAGAGCATCCCCGAGAAGGCCAGCAGGAGCAGCAGCGCCACGCCCCACTTGCGCACGCGCGGCGGGACGCGCGAGGCGCGCGCCTCCGGGCGCGGGCGCCGGTCTGTGAACGTGCCGGCCGGCACGTCAACGCCTTCGAGCGGGGAGAGGAACTGGCCGCCGTCGGACTCCGCGACGGCCGCGGCCGCCGCCGGCCCGGTGGCGCTGATGGGCACGACGAAGCGGTGGCGCCCGGCGTTGTGGGCCGAGCGCGACTCGCGGTCGAAGGTCGGCGCGGGCGGGGGCTTGGGCGTGAAGCCGTGCGAGCCCGAGTCGTTGCGGTGGCCGCGCTCGTCCGGCTCGCCCGGGCCGGCGACGCCGCCGTCGGGGCGGCGCAGCGGCCGCGTCTGCGCCATCGTCGCGTCGCGCAGCTCGCGCCAGAACTCCTCGACCGTCTGGTGGCGCCGCGCGGGGTTGGTCTGCGTCGCGCGTTCGAGGACGCGCAGGACGTACTGCGACCACTCTTCGGCGGCGAACTCCTGCGGGAGCTGCGTGACCGGCTTCTGCGAGAAGCGGCGCGGCGCCTCGCCGGTCAAGACCATGTAGGTCGTCTTCGCCAGAGAGTACACGTCGGCCGCGGGCGTCAACTGGATGGGGCGCGGGCGCGAGAGCGAGGCCGTGTCGAGCGGCCCCGTCACCGCGAGCGGGTGGTGCTCGGGCGCGGCGTACACGTCGGTGCCGACGCGCGTGATGGCGCCCTCGGCCGCCTCGATCTTGGCGACGCCGAAGTCCGCGATCTTGATGACGTGCTGGTCGGCCGTCAGCAGGAGGTTCTGCGGCTTGATGTCGCGGTGGATGACGCCGTGCTTGTGCGCGTGCGCCAGCCCCTTGCAGACCTGTTCGAGGTAGAAGAGCGCGCCGTCGAGCGGCAGCGGGCGGCGCAGGACGAGCGCCTGGAGGTCGCCGCCCGGCAGGTACTCGACGACGAGGTAGTGGAACGTGCGCCCCGAGAGGTCGATGGCGGTGCCGTGGCCGAGGCGGTTGATGATGTTGGGGTGGCGGACGCGGTCGAGCGCGATGGCCTCGTTGCGGAAGTTCTCTGTGAGCGTGCGCTCAAGCTCCGGGTCGGGCATCCCCTGCAGGTGCGTGTTGAGCGCCTTGATGACGACGAGCCGCGGCCCGCCCTCGTGCGCCGCCGCGTCGCGCGCCACGTAGACCTCCGAGTAGCTCCCGCGGCCGAGGCAGTCGAGCACGTCGTAGCGCCCGTCGAGTCTACACTGCTGAAGCTTCAGCTCGCTCATCTTTAATCAGTAGACAGTAGTCAGTAGGAATACATTCGTTATTGCGAACCGTTCGGCCGTCAGCGTCAACGTCGGCAGGGCGGAGCCCTACCGGCTACTGACCACTGACTACTGTCTACTTCCCATCACGGCGTCGGCGACGCGGCGACGTTCTCCCCGCCGGCCGCGGACGGTTGCGGGCGGAGGATTTCGGAGAGCGCGTCGGCGGCCTCGCGGGCGGACGCGTCGTCGCGCGCGCGCAGGTGCGCGGCGACCTTGGCGAGGCGCGCGTCGATCTTCAGCTCGCCGTTCGCGGGCGTCATGTTCTCGTCGATCCTCTGGATGGCGCGGTCGAAGGCCGCGGCCGCCTCGGGCTGCCGGTCGGAGAGCAGCAGCGCGCGCCCGTAAAGGTACAGGAACTCCGGGTCGGTCGATTCGAGCGGCCGGCCGTTCGTGTCGGTTGACATGCGCGCGGCCTCGGACGCGGGCGACAGATCGACGGCGCGGCGCAGGCGCGCGAAACGCTCGGCGGGCGTCTCCGCGAACGCGGCGTCGGGCGGACGCGTCGCCGTGGTCGCGGGCGACGGCGTGGCCGCGCCGCCCGCGGCGTCCGGCTGCTTCGTCACGGCCTTGCGCTCGTACATCATCCCCACGTAGAAGGCCAGCGCCACGGCGCCGAGCGTGAGCAGGAGGGCGCCGGCCGACAGAAGTCCGCGCCCCGCGCCGCCCCCGTCCGCGCGGACGTTCGGCGTGGCGTCCGCGGGCTTCGGCGTCTCTGGAGGGGCGTCGTTGCCGCCGCCGTCGGCGCGCGCCCTCGCCTCCGGGGCGGGCTGCGAGGCCACGGCCACGGCCGCGCCGCCGGAGTCGAAGGGTCTGCGGAGGTGGCCGACGGTCGCGTCCGGGAGCGTGCTCGCGGCGTGCAGGTTCGGGCGCTCCCGGACGATGGTCTGCTCTTCGTCCGCGTCTTCGCCGCGCCCGCCGTCCCCTTCGCCGCCGACGCGGACGACGACGGCCGTCAGGTTGTCTTCGGCCCCGCGCTCGAAGCAGCGGCGCTTCAACTCCTCGCAGGCCGCGTCGAGCGTGCGCGCGTTGCGCAGCACCGTGGAGAGTTCGCCGTCGGGGACGTGGCGCGTGATGCCGTCGGAGCAGAGGAGGAAGACCGTGCCGCGCTCGACGTCGAACGAGCGCATGTCGACCTCGACCGAAGCCTCGGCGCCGAGGGCGCGGCTGATGACGTTGCGGTTGGGGTGGGTGGCGGCCTGCTCGGGCGTGAGGCGGCCCGCGCGCATCTCCTCCTCGACGAGCGAGTGGTCGTCGGTCTCGCGGCTGAGGCGCCCGTCGGGCGCGAGCCGGTAGAGGCGCGAGTCGCCGACGTGGCCGACGGTGGCGCGCAGGCCGTCGAGGTGGAGCGCGACGATGGTCGTCGCCATCATGGCGAAGCGCGGCTGCTCGCGCGACATGCGGTAGATGGAGTCGTTGGCCCTCTGGATGGCGATCTCCATCAGGTCTTCCACGTCCTCGCCCGCGTGCTGGTTCGAGAACGCCTCCTGCAAGACTTCGATGGCGGTCTGCGAGGCGACCTCGCCGGCCTGCGCGCCGCCCACGCCGTCGGCGACGGCGAAGATGCGGTGCGCGGGGTCGCTCAGCATCGAGTCCTCGTTCTCGGGCCGCTTCTCGCTGAGGCCGCGGTCGGTGACGGCCGCCGCCTCGATGGAGTAGGCCCTCGGGTCTGCTGTCATTGAACCGCCTCCGGGATTTTGTACTCTTCCTCCTCGCGCCGCGGCTCGTTGACGGCCGCGGCCGCGCGCGGGTCGGGCGCCTCTGCGTCGCCGGCGTTGCGGTGCGAGAAGGCGAGGAGCATGCCGAGCATGGCGAAGCTCGTGATGAGGCTGAAACCCCCGTGACTGACGAAAGGCAGCGTGATGCCCGTCATCGGCAGCGCGCGCGTCGTGCCGCCGATGTTGACGATGGCCTGGAAGCCGATGAAGGCCGTGAGGCCCGCCGAGCAGAGCTTGGTGAACATGTCGCGCGCCTCAATCGACGTGCGCACGCCCGCGTTGACGAAGACGACGAGCGCGAGCAGGACGACCGCGCCGCCGACCAGGCCGAACTCCTCTCCGATGGCCGCGTAGATGTAGTCCGAGTCGGCGACCGGGATGACCTCCGCGAACCCCAGCCCCAGGCCGCGCCCCGAAGTCCGCCCGGCGGCGAGGCCGAACGTGGCCTGCGAGGGCTGGAAGGCGATGCGGTCGAACCACACGTCCACGTTGACGGTCTTCTGCATCGCGGGGCTCTGCTCGGCGAGCGACCGCATGCGCTGGTCGCGCGCGAGCGCGTCCTCGTACTCGTGCTTCCACCACTCCGTGTCCGGGGAGGGCGGGTCGAAGCCGTCGAGCCAGAGGTGGAAGCGCTGCTTGATGCGGTCGGGCAGCACGGCGCGGACGGGCGCGGCGATGGTGGCGAGCGTCGGCACCTTCTCCTGCACGTTGACCGGCAGGGCGCCCACGACGAGGACGACGACGACCAGCACGAGCGAGCCGACGAAGACGAAGAGCTGCGGCCAGCGCCGCACGGCGACGAGGTAGAGCGTCGCGTACGCGCCGCTGAAGACGAGCATCTGCCCGAAGTCCTTCAGGGCGAAGAAGGGGATGAACGGGATGACGCCCATCGCGAGCAGCGGCAGAACGTTCCGCGCGCGCGGCATGCCCCAGTAGGTGCGCGCTAGCTCCCGGTAGTGCACCGTGAGGATGCCCGCGAAGCCGAGCAGGAAGGGAATCTTCGAGGGCTCCCACGGCGTCATGTTGCCGCCGAACTTGCCCGCGCTCGACCAGACGATGGCGCCGAAGAGCGGGACGAGCGTCGCCACCACGATGACGAAGCTGTGCCGCTGCATCCAGTCGAGATACCTGTCCTGCACGCAGAGCCAGAAGGCCGCGGCCATCGCGGCGAAGGCGAAGAGCGGGATCCAGGTGAACGAGGAGGTGAGCGCGCGGCCGACCGTGACCTCGGAGCGGCGCACGACCTCGGGCGTGGCGGCGGGCTGCGCGGCCGTCGGGTCGAGCCCGAGGGCCTGCTTCTTGTCGGGGCCGTAGAACTGGTTGATGTAGCGTAGCCGCTGCACCTGCGTCTTCTCGGCGCGCGCCTGCGCCTTGTTGCCCGAGCCGTACTCGGGGTCGCTGTAGAGGCGGTACTGCACGAGCAGCCCGACCGAGAAGAGCAGCACGGCCGTCGTGTAGAGCGCCCAGTTGCCCTTGAAGTGCATCACGCGCGAGAACCAGAAGAGCAGGAAGACGAGCGGCACGTAGAGCAGGAGGTCGCGGACGGCGCCCACGGTCGAAGGCTCGTAGCCGCGCAGCAGCGCCGAGCCGTAGACCGCCATGTAGCCGATGATCTCTAGCCCCACGATGAGCAGCAGCAGCAGCAGGTGTGTCGAAGCGCGATTCCTCATCAAACAAATCCCCCGGGTCGTCTTACTGGTTGGCCGTGTTCGCCGCGCCCGCCCGACGGCGCTGCGCGGGAGTCGCGCGCGCGGCCGGCGTCGCGGCCGGCTGCGGCGTCTGCCCCTGCCCCTGCGGCGCGGGCGTTTGCATCCTGCCTTGCGGTCGGCCCGCCTGCGGCGGCGGCGGCGGCTGTTGCTGTGCGGCCGGCGCGCCGGGCGCGGCGAGCAGGCCGAGGTCGCGCGCCTTCAGGACGAGCGCGGCCGCGACGGGCGCGGCGGCCTTCGCGCCGTAGCCGCCGCCCTCGATGATGACGGCGATGGCGAGCTGCGGGCGGTCGAGCGGCGCGATGCAGAGGAACCAGCTGTCGATGCGGAACTCGGGGTCGAGCCTCGGCACCGTGTACTCGCGGATGGGGTTCCCGCGGCGGTCGCGCTCGACCTTCTTCTCCGTGAGCATCTCGCCGGTCTTCGGGTCGTAGAGCGGCACCTGCTTCTCGGCCGTGCCGGTCTTGCCGCCGGTGATGATGCCCTGCGCGTGGACGGGCGCGAGCACGCTCGTCGCCGTGCCCGAAGGGCCGGCGGTGACGAGCCCCATGATGCGGCGCATCTCGGCCGCGCGCTCGGGCGTCGTCGCCTGCGCCCAGACCTCCGGCGGGCGGTCGTACTCGATCTTCGGCTTCATCAGCTTGCCTTCGAGGTTGGCGACGGCCGACGCGACGAGCGCCATCTGGAACGGCGTCATCTGTCCCGCGTAACCCTGCCCGAAGCCGATGAGCCCCAGGTCGTACGGGCGCTCGCGCGGGTAGAGCGCGACGGTGGCCTCGACGGGCGCGAGGGCGCGCGCGACCGCCGGCTGGCTCGTGTTCCAAATCTCGGGCTGGCGCCCGCCGCCGAGCGCCTCCTGCGGGCTGCCGACCGGCGTCATCCCGACCAGCTTGAGCGCTTCAGTTAACTTCTCCGGGCCGAGCTTGATCGCCATCTGCGCGAAGTACTGGTTGCACGAGACTTCGAGCGCCGTGTCGATGCCGATGTTGCCGTGCACCTCGCCGGTGCCGCCCGAGTCGAAGATGGGCTTCGCCCCGCGCTCGGCGTAGAAGCCCGCGGCCGAGCAGTTGAACTTCTCGTTCTGCATCCCGTTGTTGAAGGCCGCGAGCATGACGGCGGTCTTGAAGGTCGAGCCGGGGATGTAGCGGCCCCGCAGCGCGCGGTTGACGAGCGGCCGGTCGCGCTCGTTCGCGTTCAGGCGGATCCAAGTCTCCTCGTCCTGCACCTCCTTCAGGCTGTAAGAGGGGTTGCTGTAGATGGCGAGGACCTCGCCCGTCTGCGGGTTGAGCACGACGGCCGCGCCGTGCCGGCCGCGCAGCTGGGCGACGGCCTCCTTCTGCAACTCGCTGTCGATGGTGAGGCGCACGTCCTGGTTCGCCTGCTGCATGATGTTGCGCCCCATCAGCACGTCCCACGACTCGGGCGCGGCCCCGCTCTGGATGCCGAAGAGGGCGCGCTCAAGGCCGGCGTCGCCGCGGTCGGAGCCGAGCAGTTGCGACATCTCCGTGTCGAGCGGGTAGTCGCGGACGATCTGCCCGTTCGGCGCGCGCCGGTAGAGGGCCAGCGCGTGGTCGAGGCCCCCGGTGCGGTCGAGAATCCAGCCGCGCAGGGTCGATTCGGCCAGCCGCCGGTTGCGCAGGTCTTTATAACTCAGCTCCTGGAAGCGCTCGTTCGACTCGGCCGCGTACTGCGCCCAGTAGACGTGCGACGCGAAGACGCCGAGCGCCAGCAGCACGAAGATCCAGCGCAGCGCGCGCAGGCCCCGGTTGGTCGAGGTCGCGCCCAGACGCTGCCGCACCTCCGGCGGCAGGTCGGCCGGCGCCACGGCTTCGAGCGCCGAGCGCTTCCGCCTCCGCATCAGCAGCAGCGACACGAACAGTATCAACGCCAGCAGCGCCACCCCGCCCACGTAGACCAGACTCAGCAGCGCGGGCTTCGACTCGGGAATGTCAGCTAAAAACATAATTTTGTAGGTGACGGGTGATAGGTGTTGGGTGCTGGGTAAGAGCCTGCCTTCAACCCAACACCCGACACCTATCACCCGTCACCCCCTCTTAAACCTTACCTCGACGTCGCCGAAGCTGACGACGTCGCCGTCCTCGATGTGGCGCGCCTCGCCGTAGGCGATGCGGCGGCCGTTGATGAAGGTGCCGTTGGTGGAGCCCGTGTCGGCGACGAGCAGCGTGCCCTCGCGGTTCATCACGAGCGACGCGTGAATCTTGGAGACGCTCGGGTGCTCCAGTTGCAGGTCGTTGTCGGCCACGCGCCCGACGCCCATGCGGCGGCCGCCCGGGCGGAAGGCGAGCGGCTTCTCGAAGGCGCGCTCGGGCGTGTTGACGCGCGCGAGTATCTGCACGTCGGTCGTCGTCAGCGTCTTCGCCTTCGGCACCGCCTGGGCCAGCTCCGTGTGCAGGCGCTCGGACTCGTCCTGCCGCTTCAGCTCCTCCTCGAACTCGGCGTAGGTGGGGTCGACGGCGATGCCGGAGGTGAAGATGTCGGCGCTCGTCTCGACCTTGATGGGCGCGAGCGTCCGGTAGCGGCGGTCGTTGATGTAGTCGATGGCGGCGGCGAGCACCTCGTGCTCCAGCTCCTTGATGAACTCGGGCGGCGCCTCGGAGTGCGTGCCCCACTCGACCTTGAGCTTGAAGAGGTGCGGGGCGATGCGCCGGCCCTGCGCGTCGTTGCGCGCGCGCTCGTCCACGAGGTGCTTCATGCGCTCGATGAGCTTGGTCGTCGTGAACCCCGACTGCGCCTCCGCCTCGCGCCCGAGCTTGCGGTCTACGACCGAGCCCATGCCTTCGAGCACGCGCCGCATCAGGCGCTCGACCAGAGCCTCGTCGCGCTTCTTCTCCTTCTTGGGCACCTCGTCGCGCCTCTTCTCCTTCGGCGCGTCGTCTTGCTTCTTCTCTTTCTCTTCGCTCATAACGGGCGTCCGCGACAAAACCGCAACCGAGCCGGGGCGGCCCGGCGGCAAGGTCTGAGAGCAGGGGGAGGGAAACTGTTTATGCCTTGAATAACCTGCGGTCATTCTAGCCGAAAAAACCCGCCCCGCGGAAGCGCCGTACAAAGTTAAAGGGAAAGGTGAGAAGAAAGAGACAATTAAGCAGGAGTATTAAGAAAAATCCCTCTGCCGCGCGGCCTCGTAGAGGACGACGGCGAGCGCCGTGGCGAGGTTCAGGCTCTCGACCGGCGCGCGCATGGGGATGCGCACGGCCTCGCCCGCCGCGCCCAACTCTTCGGCGGAGAGCCCGCCGGCCTCCGGGCCGACGACGACGGCGCGCGGCACCGTCCAGTCGACCCCGGTGTGGAGTGACGGCGCGGCGGCGGCCGTGGCGACCGCGCGGATGCCGCGCACGCCGCACCAGCCGAGCGCCTCCTCCAGCGTCGGCCCCGTCCAGAGCGGGAGCCGGAAGGCGGAGCCCATCGAACCCCTCAGGCTCTTCGGCGAGAGCGGGTCGGTCGAGCCCTTCGTCAGCACGACGCCGGTCGCGCCCGCGGCCTCGGCGACCCTCAGCACCGCCCCCGCGTTCGAAGGGTTGTTGGCCCTGTGCATGACGACGACCAGCGGCACGCCCGCGGCGCGCTCGATTCTTTCGCGGCCGGTCTGAGGCCGGCGCGCGAGCGCGACGACGCCCTGCGGCGTCTTCGTGTCCGAGACGGATTCGAGCACGTCTTCCGAGACGGCGTTCAAACTTTGACAGACCTCGCGCAGTCTTTCCAGCAGCGCGTTCCCGCGCCCGTCCTCCCTGAGCGTGCGCGTGTAGAGCACCGCCTCGAAGACGACCGAAGCGCCCAGAGCCTCTTCACACAGGCGCACGCCTTCGACGAAGACGGACTCCCGCTCGCGCCCGTCGCGGACGGCGCGCGCGCGCTGCGCGAGCGGGTTCCTGCGGCTGTTGATGGTCTCGCCAGTCATCTCACTCCGGCTCGATCTCGACCCAGACGGGCCAGTGGTCTGAGATTCCGCGGACGCGCGCGACGCCCCAGCGCAGCACGCGCGCGCCGCGCACGAATACCCAGTCGAAGTGGTGCCGCACAGGCCCCGACCGCCACGTCGCCGTGTTCGTCGGGAGCGGCGTCGCGTAGCCCTCCGATTCGAGGAGCGCGCGCGCCGCGCGCCGCCCCTCGTCGTTGAGCGTGTTGAAGTCGCCGAGCAGGACGGTCGGCTCCGCCGTGCGCGCGGCCTCGGCGAGTATGGTTCGGTGCTGCTTGAGCTGGCCCTCGACGGTCGCGTGCGTGTCGATGTGCGCGTTGAAGACGTGCAGGCTGCGCCCGCCGAAAGGCACGGACGCCGCGACCGCGAGCCGCGGCCGCCAGGGGCACACGCCCCAGGGCAGCTCGATGCGCGCGGGCGAGGAGAGTGGAAGGCGGCTGAGGAGCGCGACGCCGGTGTCGCCCTCCTCGCCGCGCAGCATCCGCTCCTCGAAGTCGAGCCACCACTTGCGGTCTTTCGGCTCCACGTCCGCGGGCGTCGGCACGTGCGCGCGCACGTAGTTCATCTCGAGTTCGGCGGCCAGCTCGCGCGCGACGTGGCGCCCGCCGGCGCGGAGCGTCCTGCGGTCTGCCTCCTGCAAAGCGACCACGTCCGCGCGGGGAAGGTCGGCCCCGCCGGAGAGTACGCGCGCGGCTTTGCGGATGTTGTCGCCGACGAGTCGGGGGCGGCGACCCGGCCAGCCGAGGCCGGCGCGGCGCAGCAGGCTCCCGCCGATGAGGTGCGAGCCCACCGCATACCTTATGTTGTAGGTGACGACGACCAGCCGGGATGATTCTTCCGACGAAGGCGCGGGCGCCGCGAATTCGCCGCGCTCGATTTCGAGTTCGCGCGGAACCGAGTACCGTCTGTCGTGTCCGACGTGTGACGCCATCGACCCAAGCGGCTTGGCTCGCGCCGCGTGCGTGTTGCACAATCGGCGCACCTCGCAGATTCAGATAGAGCGTTGGGAGATTATAGATGAATCGACGCGTCATCGCCGCAGTGAGCGACATGCTCTTCGCCTCGAAAATCCGCGGGACGGCGGAGCACCTGAACGTCACGGTCGATTTCGCGCGGACGGAGGAGGGGCTCTTCGACTACGCGAAGGCCGAGACGCCCTCGCTCATCATCCTCGACCTCCACGAGACGCGCTTCGACCCGTTCGCCCTCGCCGCCCGCCTCAAGGCCGACGAACGGCTGCGCGCCGTGCCCGTCGTCGCCTTCTTCTCGCACGTCGAGACCGAGCTTCAACGCAAGGCGCTTGAGGCCGGAGTCGAGCACGCCCTGCCGCGGTCGGTCTTCACGAGGCGGCTGGGGGAGATACTAACCGGGGGGCTTTAGTTTTCTTTCGACCGGCATCTTGCCCCGGGGCGATTAACCACAGAGACACGGAGGACACGGAGGGGGCACAGAGTTTGACTTTCTCTGTGCCCCCTCCGTGTCCTCCGTGTCTCTGCGGTTAACGCGACTCACGCAACGGTCAAGAAAAAGAGGAGCCCGCGACCCGGGCCGCAGGCTCCCGTCGTCAGCCGACCGGCGCGGGCGCGATGGCCTCGTGGATGGCGCGCACCTCCTGGACGAGTTGCCCGTACTGTTCGAGCGTGAGCGACTGCGCGCCGTCCGAGAGGGCACGCTCGGGCTGGTTGTGGACTTCGATGATGAGGCCGTCGGCGCCGACGGCGACGCCCGCGCGCGCGAGCGGCGTGACCATGTGGTTCTTGCCCGTCCCGTGCGAGGGGTCGACGACGACCGGGAGGTGCGAGATGCGATGGACTGCCGGGACGGCCGCGAGGTCGAGCGTGTTGCGCGTGTGCTGCGCGAAGGTGCGCACGCCGCGCTCGCAGAGGACGACCTGGTAGTTGCCCTCGGCCATGATGTACTCGGCCGCCAGCAGCCACTCGTCCACCGTCGCCGACAGCCCGCGCTTCAGAAGCACCGGCAGACGCGACCGCCCCGCGCGCTTCAGCAGAGAGAAGTTCTGCATGTTGCGCGCGCCGACCTGGAACACGTCCGCGTACTTATCGACTAAATCGGCGCTCGCCTCGTCCACCGCCTCCGTCACGACCTTCAGGCCGAAAGCCTCGCGGACTTCCGCCAGGAGCTTCAGACCCTCTTCGCCTAAGCCCTGAAAGGCGTAAGGGCTCGTCCGCGGCTTGAAGGCGCCGCCGCGGAAGAAGCGCGCGCCGCTGCGGCGGACGGCCTCGGCGACGGCGAAGAGCTGCTCGCGGTTCTCGACGGCGCAGGGGCCGGCGATGATGGCCAGCTCCTCGCCGCCGATCTCGGCGTCGCCGACCCTGACGACCGTCTTCTCGGGACGCAGGTCGAGCGTGACGAGCTTGTAAGGCTTGGTGACGCGGATGGCCTCCGCCACGCCGTGCAGCGTCTCGAAGCGCGTGATGTCCACGGGCTTGTCGTTGCCCGTGACGCCGATGGCGGTGCGCGAGGCGCCGGGCATCGTGTGCGGGCGGTAGCCCATCTCCGTGATGACGCGCTCGACCTCGGCTATGTCGCCTTCGGTGGCGTCGGCCTTCATGACTATGAGCATCGTGTACCTCTTTAGCGTGAATGGTGAATAGTAAATGGTGAATGGTAAGAACCTGTTTTAACCATTCACCATTTACTATTCACCATTCACGTCCTTTCAAAATCTTAAAGTCGCCGGGAAGAGGTGCAAGGTTCGTGCCACCGGGGCGGGCGCGCTCACATCCTTTCGGGCACCTCGATGCCGAGTGTGTTGAGCGCCGCGGTGAGTTGTGTGCGCACGAAGTCTGTGACGTAGACGAGGACTGCGCGCCTGACCGCGTCCCGCTCTTCGAGGATGCGGTTCTCGTCGCGATTGTAGAAGAAGTTAAATGCCTGCGCCAGTTGGAAGGCGTACTTGGCGAGGTGCGAGGGCTCGGCGAATCCTGCCGACTGTTTGAGCACCTCGGGCAGCCGCGCCGCGAGGGTTACCAAAGACCAAATCTCGCCCCCTATCTCGCCCTCGAAAACTTTCCGCACGGACTCGGCCGTCTCGCCTCCGCGCGCGCCCTCGGCGACGAGGCGTTGTGCCTCCGGCAGCTCTCCGGTTTGCAACTTGCGAAAGATGGAGTTGGCGCGCACCGCCGCGTACTGGCAGTAGGGGCCGGCCTCGCCCTTCGTCGAGAGGGCCTCTTTAAAGTCGAAGACGATGACGGAGTTCCGCGTCCACTTCATCAAAAAGTAGCGCAGCGCGCCGACGGCGAGGGCGTGCGCCGCCGCCCGCTTCTCCTCGCCGGAAACGTCCGGGTGGCGCCCCTCGACCTCGCGCAGCGCGTTCGCTTCGAGCGTGTCGATGAAGTCGTCGGCCTTGACGCCCAGGCCGCGCCGGCCGCTCATCTCGACGAAGGTGCGTGACTTCTCCTCTGTGCTCAGCTCAAGCCCCAGCTCCTCGGCCGCCGCCGGCGTGAGCACGACCCTCTCGTAAGAGAGGTGGGCGCTCGCCGCCTCGCCGACCTGCGGCGCGACGGCCGCGACGCCCCGCTTGACGACCTCCTGCGGGTAGGACTGGCGCGAGTCGATGACGTTGTAGACGGTCGCGCCCGCGCCGAAGTGCGGCGCGTCGGCCGCGGCCTCTCCGGCGTTGCTGGTCGTCGTCCAGACGGTGCGGCCGTCCGGCTCCGTGCGGAAGGGCTTGAAGTAGAAGTTGAGATCGACCTGCCCGAGCTTCCAGAGCTGGTAGGCGATGTCCTTGCCCGTGTAGGTGATGGTGCCGTTGGAGCGGACGATGACCTTGTCGGCCTCGTGCTCTTCGCTGCCCTCGTGCGTCTCCATCGGCATGACCCAGCACCCCTGGTTCTTGCCCTCGGTCTGAAGCTTGATCGCGCCCGACGCCTTCATGCGCTCGAAGGCGTGCGACCAGAGGAAGTGGAGCACCTCGGACTCGCGCGGCAGGAGGTCGTACGAGATGCCTAGCCTGCGCATCGTGTCGAGGTGGCAGTGGACGATGCGCGTCGCGACGTAGTCGGCCAGCTCGGCCGTCGCGTTCCCGCCCTCTTCCAGCGCGTGCAGCGTCTCGACGCGCAGCTTCAGGCGCTCCTTGTCCTCCTTCGCGTCCGGGTCGCCGCCCCTGTAGAAGAGGCCGACGCGCGCGTACAGGTCCCAGCAGTAATAGTCGAACGGGTAGTCCTCCTTCAAAGACGCGTCGAGCGCGCGCACGTCTTCGAGCGACATGCCTTCGAGGTGTTTGAACCCGACGACCACGTCCGCGACCTGGACGCCCGTGTTGTCGATGTAGTTGTGCACCTCGACGCGCTCGCCGCTGGCCCGGAGGATGCGGATGAAGGTGTCGCCGAGGACGGAGTTGCGCAGGTGGCCGATGTGCGCCGCCTTGTTCGGGTTGACGCTCGTGTGCTCGACCATCCGCTTGGGCCGGGCCTCGGTTGACGCCGCCGGCGTCGCCCCGGACGTTGACGGGGAGAGTCCCGCCAGCAGTCGCGCGCGGTCGTAGAAGAGGTTGAGGTAGCCCGCGCCCGCGACCTCGACGCGCCCGACGGCCTCGTCCGATTCGAGCACCTGCTTCAGCTCCTCGGCGATGGCGCGGGGGTTGCGCTTCTCGCCGGTCGCCTGCTTGACGCGCTTCGCCAGCTCGAAGGCGACGGGGAAGGCGAGGTCGCCCAGCTCCGTGCGCGGCGGCACCTCCGAAGGGACTTGCTCCAACTCGACCCCGAATTTGTCGGCGGCGGCGGCGCGGACGCGCTCGCGCAAGGACTGTTGCAGTTCGATCAGGTTCAAGGCGTCTGTTCCCTCTGATACTTTCTCGGCTCGCCGGAAAAGCTGAGAGTATAGCTCAGCCGATTCGCGCGGAGCTAACAGGGAGTAGTCAGTAGCCAGTAGTCAGTAGCCGGTAGAAATACAAAGCGGCTCGCCCACCCTAAAGACCGGGCGACGCTTATGTTCTTCTACTGTCTACTGACTACTGACTACTGACTACTCTTCTTGACACTCGCCGGACGCGCTCTGCTACCATCCTTTCCGTTTTTACATGCACGACAGACAACATCTGAACATCCCCGGGGAGCTGCGGGAGCGGCTCCGTTCGGCGCGGAGCGTCTTCGTGCTGACCGGCGCGGGCGTGTCGGCCGAGAGCGGCGTGCCGACCTACCGCGGCGCCGGCCAGACGGGCGCCGTCTGGAAGGGGCTGCCGCTCGAAGTCATCTCCTCGGCGCGGATGGTCAGGGACAACCTGCCCGAAGTCTGGGAGTGGTTCGACTACCGCCGCGGCCTGCTCTCAAACTGCCGGCCGAACCCGGCGCACGAAACAATCGCGCGCTGGCAGGAACGCTTTGAGCGCTTCACGCTCGCCACGCAGAACATCGACGGCCTGCACGCCGAAGCGGGCTCGCGCCAGGTGCTCGAACTGCACGGCAACGCCTGGCGGGCGCGCTGTCTCAAGTGCGGGGGCAGGGAAGACCTGCGTGAGAAGCGCGCCGACGTCCGCCCGCCCGTCTGCGTCGCGTGCGGCGGACAGATGCGGCCGGACGTGGTGCTCTTCGGCGAGATGCTGCCGGAGGACGTGTGGGTGAGGGCGGCGGAGCGCGCCGCGGCGTGCGACCTCTGTTTCGTCGTGGGCACTTCGGCCATCGTCTACCCTGCGGCGGGGCTGCCCCACGCGGCGTTAGAGGCGGGCGCGTTTCTGGTCGAGGTCAACCCGGAGCCGACGCCGCTCTCCGTAGACTGCGACGTGACGCTGCGCGGCGCGGCGGGCGAGATTCTGCCCCTGCTGCACGCGGAAGGAGGTTAGTTGAAGACTCTCTACTTCGACTGCTTCGCCGGGGTCAGCGGCGACATGACGCTCGGCGCGCTCGTCGGCGCCGGGGCGGACGCGCGCGAGTTGACCGGGCGGCTCGCGCTGCTCGGCGTGGACGGCTACGAGATCAGTTTCGAGAAGGTCGACCGCAGCGGCATCAGCGCGACGCGCGCGGTCGTGCGTCTCACGCGCGAGGATAAGCAGCACCGGCACCTCTCGCACATCGAGAAGATCATCGGCGACTCCCGCCTGGACGATTCAGTCAAAGAGCGCGCGCTGAAGATTTTCCGGCGGCTGGGCGAGGCCGAGGCGCGCGTCCACGGCGTGCCCGTCGAGCGCATACACTTCCACGAGGTCGGCGCCGTTGACGCAATCGTGGACGTGGTCGGCGCGTGCATCGGGTTCGAGCTGTTACAAGTCGAACGCTTCGTCGCGTCGGCCCTGCACGTCGGGAGCGGCACGGTCGAGATGGCGCACGGGCGCTTTCCCGTCCCGCCGCCCGCGGTCGCGGAGCTTCTGCGCGGCGCGCCCGTCTACTCGACCGACATCGTCGGCGAGCTGGTCACGCCGACGGGCGCCGCCATCGTGGCGACCGTGTGCGAAGAGTTCGGGGCGCTGCCGCGGATGAGGGTCGAGGCCACCGGCTACGGCGCGGGCGGGAGGGAGTACAAGAACTTTCCCAACGTGCTGCGCGTCCTCGTCGGCGAGTCCGATAAGGCCGGAGAGACGCCGCACGGCGTCTCACGACAAGGCGACGAGGAGTTGTTGATGGTCGAGACGAACGTTGACGACGTGTCGCCTCAAGTCCTCGGATACCTTCTGGAGCGTGCGCTGGAGGCCGGCGCGCTCGACTGCTTCTTCACGCACGTTCAGATGAAGAAGAACCGGCCCGGCGTGCTCATCTCCATCCTCTGTCGCCCCGCGGACGGCGAGGCGATGCAAGGATTGCTTTTCGCGGAGACGCCGACGCTGGGCGTGCGCTCGTACGCCGTCAGGCGGCGCGCGCTGGAGAGGGAGGCCGTGACTGTCGAGACCGAGTTCGGTACGATTGCCGTCAAGGTCGCTCGCAGAGACGGGCGGACGGTCGGCGCGACGCCCGAGTACGAAGACTGCCGCGCGGCCGCGCTCGCGCACGACGTCCCGCTGCGCGTCGTGCAGGAGGCGGCGCTCGGCGCGTTCAGACGTTCCGAGGTTTAGAGGTTCGGGGAGGGGCATGTATGGCGACCATCTTTTCCGCGACCGAGCCGGACGAGGGCTCCGGAGAGGGCGGCGCGCGCGGGGTTGACCTCGAAAAGATCGAGCGCGGCGTGCGGCTCATCCTCGAAGGCGTGGGCGAGGACGCGGAGCGCGCCGGGCTCCAAAGGACGCCGCGGCGCGTGGCGGAGATGTACGCGGAGCTGACCGAGGGGATGCGCGAAGACCCTTCGGAGCACGTCCAGGCGCTGCCCGGCGACCGCCACGACGAGATGGTCATCGTGAAGGACATACACTTCGCGTCGCTCTGCGAGCACCACCTCGCGCCCTTCGTCGGCAAGTGCCACATCGCCTACATCCCGAAGGAGGGGCGCATCGTCGGGCTCTCCAAACTCGCGCGGCTCGTCGAGAGCTTCGCGCGGCGCTTGCAGGTGCAGGAGCGCCTGACCTCGGAGATCGCCGACACGCTCTTCGGGGGTTTGAAGCCGCTGGGCGTGATGGTCGTGATGGAGGCCGAGCACACCTGCATGACCATCCGCGGCGTGAAGAAGCCGGGCGCCGTCACCATCACCTCGGCCATCCGCGGCGGCTTCCGCAAAGACTCGCGCACGCGCGCGGAGGCGATGGCGCTCATACGCGAGAAGTGAATGATGAGAGTGTTGCTGACGAAAACCGCGCTGGCCGCGTGCGTGCTCCTGGCTTCGGCGCCGGCCGCCGGGGCCGCGACGCCGCCGGGCGCCGCCCTTCAGAAGAGGAGAACCGCCCGGCCCGCCCAGCGTCGTAAGCCGCGCCTGCGCGGGCCGGACGTGATCTTCGTCCCGACGCCGCCCGAGACCGTGGACGAGATGCTGCGGCAGGCTCATCTGAAAAAGGGCGACGTGCTCTTCGACCTCGGGAGCGGCGACGGCCGCATCCCCATCGCGGCGGCGAAGCAGTACGGCGTGCGCGCCGTCGGCATCGACATCGACGAGAAGCTCGTCGCGGAGGCGACCGAGGCGGCCAGGCGCGAGGGCGTCGATAACCTCGTCACCTTCCGCCTCGGCGACATGTTCGCGGCCGACCTGTCGGGGGCGACGGTCGTCACGCTCTACCTGTCCGACACGCTGAACGTCATGCTCCGCCCGAAGCTCCTGCGCGAGCTGCGCCCGGGCTCGCGCATCGTCTCGCACGACTTCCGCATGGGCGACTGGCCGCCGGAGAAGGCCGTGCGCGTGCCGTGGAAGAATCTTTATCGAACGGTCTACGTCTGGACTGTCCCTCGCGGCGGACGTTATAAGAAGAAGTGAATTTGAAGAGACGAGGTGATGCGGCCTTCGCTTACATGAAAACCTTCTACGTCACAACCCCGATCTACTACGCGAACAGCCTGCCGCACATGGGGCACCTGTACACGACCGTCGTCGGCGACTTCCTGAAGCGCTACCACGGGCAGCGCGGCTACGAGACCTACTTCCTGACGGGGACGGACGAGCACGGGACGAACATCGAGCGCGCGTCGGCCAAGGCCGGGCGCACGCCGCGCGAGCACGTCGACTACGTCGTCGGCGAGCTGAAGAAGATGTTCGGCGCCTTCGCGCTCGACGCGGGGCACGGCGGCTACGACGTCTTCATGCGCACGACCGAGCCGTTCCACTACGAGGGCGCGTCGGAGTTCTGGCGGCGCGCGGCCGCGCGGCAAACGCCGAAGGGGCGCGAGAACATCTACAAGGGTTTCTACGAGGGCTGGTTCTGCGCGCCGTGCGCGACGTTCAAGACCGAGGCCGAGATGCTGCCCGCGGCGGAGGAGGGCGGGTCGCCCCTGTGCCCCATCCACGAGCGCCCGCTCGACAAGGTGTCGGAGGAGAGCTACTTCTTCCGGCTGTCGGACTACGACGAGGTGCTGCTGCAACTCTACGAGTCGCGCCCGGACTTCGTGCGCCCGGAGGCGCGGCGCAACGAGGTCGTCAGCCTCGTGCGCGGCGGGCTCGAAGACGTTTCGATCAGCCGCCTGAAGTCCTCTGTGAGCTGGGCCATCCCCGTGCCCGACGACCCGCAGCACACCGTCTACATCTGGTTCGACGCGCTCATCAACTACATCACGGCGCTCGGCTGGGGGAGCGAGCGGCGCCGCGCGCAGGCGGGCGAAGACCTCTTCGAGAAGTTCTGGCCCGGCGTACACCTGCTCGGCAAAGACATCCTGCGGCAGCACGCGGTGCTCTGGCCGGCGATGCTTCTGGCGGCGGGCGTCGAGCTGCCGCGGGCGGTCGTGGCGCACGGGCTGTGGCTCGACCAGACGGGGCGGAAGGGGTCGAAGACGTTGGGCAACGCGTTGGAGCTGCCCACGCTCCTGCGTCACTTCCGCGTCGATGCGGTGCGCTACTTCCTCCTGCGCGAGATGTCCTTCGGGCAGGACTGCAAGGTCGATTACGAGGTCATCCTCGAACGAACGAACAGCGACCTCGCCAGCGGGTTCGGCAACCTCGTGAGCCGCACGCTGACGATGATTCATAAATACTTCGACGGGGTCGTCCCCGCGCCCGACATCTCGGAGGCGCGGCGGCTGCTGGCGAAACGCGCGGGCGTCGATTCCGACGCGCAGGAGCTTTCGAGCAGCCTGGAGCTGATGCGCGACCAGTTCCTACAGCACGTGGACGAGTACGCCTTTCACCGGGCGCTCGAAGCGGCGTGGGGCATGATCGCGCGCGTGGACAAGTTCATCTCCGACGCCAAGCCGTGGGAGCTCGCGCGCGAAGAGGAGCAGCGCGAGACTCTGGGCGCGGTGCTCTACCGCTCGGCGGAGACGCTGCGCTGGCTCGCCGTCCTGCTCTACCCGGTGATGCCGGAGTCCGCGAGGGCGGTCTGGAAACAGTTGGGGCTTGGAGGAGACCCGCAGGAGTTCGACCCGGCGGGGTTGACCTGGGGGGGCTTGCGCGCGGGCGAGCGCGTCGGCGAGGTCGCGCCGCTCTTCCCGCGCATAGACAAGGCGAAGACGATGTCAGAGATTGAAAAAGAGATAGCCAATCGCAAAGAGGCGGAAGCCCAGTCGGCCCTGCCTCCGTCAAACAGGGAACAGGCCGGCGCGCACGCCACGCAGGCGGCCGTGCCCGGCGCGCCGACCGCGGCCGGCACGCAGCCCGCACAGCCGCCGCAACGGGGCGCGACCGAGGCGCAGCCCGCCCCCGCCGCCGCGCCCGAGGGCGTCGCGACGTACATCTCGATTGAAGACTTCGTCAAGGTCGAGCTGCGCGTCGGGCAGGTTTTGACGGCCGAGCGCGTGCCGAAGTCGGACAAGCTCCTGCGCTTCACCGTGGACGTGGGCGAGCCCGAGCCGCGCCAGATTCTCGCCGGCATCGCCGAGCACTACGAGCCGGAGAAGCTCGTCGGCCGCAAGCTCGTCATCGTCGCCAACCTCAAGCCGCGCAAGCTCCGCGGCTTCGAGTCGCAAGGGATGGTGCTCGCCGCCTCCGTCGGCGAAGAGGGCCGCCCCGTCCTCGCCACCTTCACCGAGGACGTGCCGAACGGGGCAAGACTCAAGTAGTCGGTAGACAGTAGGGCTCCGCTTCACGATGTTGAAGCAGACACCCGAACGGACTGACTGACGAATGCACTTCTACTGACTACTGTCTACTGTCTACCGACTACTGTGTTCATCGATTCGCACGCGCACATTGACGGGGAGGAGTTCGACGCCGACCGCGGGGAGGTCGTGGCGCGTGCTCGGGAGGCGGGCGTGCGGGCGATCCTGAACGTGGGGACGGGCGACCCGCACGGGGGGAATTTCGAGCGGGCGGTAGCCTTAGCCGAAGGGTTTGCGGGCGTGTACGCCGCGGTCGGCGTCCACCCGCACGACGCGAAGTTGTACGACGCGGCGGCGGAGCGTCTGCTGCTCGGGTTCGTCAGGGGTAAGCGCGTCGTGGCGGTCGGCGAGATAGGGCTCGACTACCATTACGACAACTCTCCGCGCGGGGTGCAGCGGGAAGTCTTCGCGAGACAGTTACGGCTGGCGCGCGCGGAGGGGCTGCCCGTCATCATCCACTCGCGCGAGGCGGACGAGGAGACTCTGGAAATCCTCCGTGCGGAGTACGCGGGGGCGGAGCGCGGCGGCGTCATGCACTGCTTCGGCGGCGGGCCGGCGCTGGCGGAAGGGGCGCTGGGCTTAGGCTTCTACATCTCGTTTGCGGGGAACGTGACTTTCAAGAAGGCCGACGCGCTGCGCGAGGTCGCGCTCACGGTTCCGCCCGACCGTCTGCTGGTCGAGACCGACTGCCCCTACCTCGCGCCCGTGCCGCACCGCGGGCGCCGCAACGAGCCGGCCCACGTCGTAGCGACGGCGCGCTTCCTCGCCGAGCTGCGCGGCGTCAGTCACGAAGAGCTGGGGCGCACGACCTCCGAGAACTTCTCGCGCCTCTTCGGCGTCGGGGCGGCCTGACGCGCCCGCCCGCCCGCGGCCGACCTTGCGCCAAACGGCACAATCAACTTTTCCTCTCCGCCCTTAAATGTTATAAAAGCCGTGACGGGTTCGCGGCGACTTTACACTTCCTATGGCTCAACAGAACTCATTCGACATCGTATCGAAGGTGGAGATGGCGGAGGTCAAGAACGCGCTCGACCAGACCATGAAGGAGGTCAGGCAGCGCTTCGACTTCAAGGGGAGCCGCGCCGAGGTCAGGCTCGAAGGCGAGGAGGAGCTGATCCTCAGCGCCGAGGACGAGACCAGGCTGCGCAACATGAACGACATCCTCCAGCAGAAGCTCGTCCGCCGGAGCGTGCCGCTCAAGGCGCTCTCCTACGGCCGCGTCGAGCCCGCCGCGGGCGGCACCGTCCGCCAGCACGCCGCCATCCAGCAGGGCATCCCCTCGGAGAAGGCCAAGGAGATCGTCAAGTTCATCAAGGAGTCGAAGCTCAAGGTGCAGGCCGCCATCCAGGGCGACACCGTCCGCGTCACCGGGCGCGACCGCGACATCCTCCAGGAAGTCATCGCCCAGCTCAAGACGAAAGACTTCGGCATCAACATGCAGTACACGAACTACAGGACGAATTAGTGAATGGTGAATGGTAAATAGTGAATGGATTCACCCGCATACCATTTACTATTCACCATTCGCCATTCACTCCCAAACTATGAACAGTTCAGGTAACACGGCGGCGGTCGAGGGGCGGCGTTTGACGGCGCGGCGCATCTTCAGTCTGGTCGCGGCGGAACTCGGGCTCGTCGAGCAGGAGTTCGAGCGGCAGGCGCGCTCGAACATCCAGGTCATCGCCTACATCGGCGACTACCTGCGCGCGTCGGGCGGCAAGCGCGTGCGCCCGGCGCTGACGCTGCTGTCGGCTTACGCCGTCGGCGGCGACGCCTCGCGCCAGAACGTCGTGCGGATGGCGACCGTGATGGAGTTCCTCCACACGGCCACGCTCGTGCACGACGACATCATCGACAACGCCGAGACGCGCCGCAACCGCCCCTCCATCAACTCGCGCTTCGGCAACCAGGCGGCCGTGCTCATGGGCGACTGGCTCTACATGTCTGCCTTCGAGACGAGCCTGAAGGAGCGCTCGCTCGACATCCTCGACATCCTGACCGCCGTCACGCGGAAGATGACCGAGGGCGAGCTGCTCCAGCTGACCCTGCTCGGCCGCGCCGACGTGACCGAGGAGCAGTACTTCGACGTGCTCCGGCGCAAGACCGCGTACCTGTTCAGCGCGTGCTGCGAGATCGGCGCCATCCTCGGCGGCGCGAGCCCCTCGCAGTCGCGCGCGCTGCGCGACTACGGCATGAACCTGGGCACGTCCTTCCAGCTCGTGGACGACCTGCTCGACTTCACCTCCGACGAGGGCTCGCTGGGGAAGGCCGCGGGCGCGGACCTTCTGGAAGGGAAGGTGACGCTGCCCGTCATCCACCTGCTCGCCCAGGAGCCGCGGATGAAGGCCGGCGTGCAGTCCGTCATGCGGGAGGGCGCCTACGGCGAGTTCACGCGCGACGCGCTCGTCCGCGCCGCCGAGAAGAGCGGGGCGCTGGGGCGCACGCGCGCGGCCGCCGCCTCCTACGCCGAGGCCGCCGTCAAGGCGCTCGAAGAGATCGAGCCCTCCAAGTACACGGACGGCCTCCGCTCCATCCCCTCGTACATCCTCGAAAGGGAGATGTGAGGGGGAGAGTAGACAGTAGACAGTAGTCAGTAGCCAGTGGGCTCCGCTTAAGGGCACTGACGCCGACACCGGGACGGTTCGAATGACGAAGGTATTTCTACTGACTACTGACTACTGACTAGTGTCGCCTATGCCTGACGAAAATCTTCTCGCCACGCTTGAGAACGGGCTGAGGCAGTCGCGGACGACGCGCTCGCGCCTCGCCGCGCGGCTGGCCGACCTTGAGGCCGAGGCCGAGCGCGTCCGCACCGAGCTGAACGAGATGGACGCCATCATCAGCCAGACCGAGGCGGCCATGTTCCGCATCCTCTCGTCGATGTTCGGGGCGGCGCAGTCGGCCGCGCCGCCTTCGGACGCGGAGATCGAGTTCGCGCTGCGCCGCGACGCGGCGGCCAACGCGCGCGCAGCGGCGCAGGCGCCCCCGTCCCACGCGCCCTATCAGCAGAGTCAGCCGCCGCAGCAGCAGGAGCACCACTTCCGCCACCACATCCCGCCCATCCGCTCGGACATCGCGCCGAAGAGCGACCGCTTCTTCGAGCGCACCATCCCGCACGCCGCGGCCGTCTTGCTGCGCGAGTCGGGCGGGCCGCTCCACGTCAACGAGCTTTACAACCGTCTGCTCGAAGGCGGCTTCCAGTTCACCGGACAGAACCCGACCATCAGCATCGCCGTCTCGCTCAACCGCAACCGCCGCTTCCGCAAGGTCGCCCCGGGCACCTTCGACCTCACCATCCGCGACGCCGCCCAAGCCTCGTAGGGAAGAGAAATAACCGCGGAGACACGGGGGCGCAGCTAAGAGCCTTAGCTGCGCCCCCGTGTCTCCGCGGTTAACTTGTGCTAAGTTTTCAGGAACCGTTCGGGACTATAACTAAAAGAGGTTTCATAAAGGCAAATGCGCGCGATGATTCTGGCCGCGGGCTACGGGACGCGGCTGTGGCCGCTGACGATTGACCGCACCAAGCCCGCGATCCCTTTCATGGGGCGGCCGCTGATCGGCTACGTCGCCGAGTACCTGGCCGGCTACGGCTTCGACGACATCGTCGTCAACCTGCACCACCAGCCCGACTCCGTCCGCGCCGCGCTCGGCGACGGGGGCCAGTTCGGCGTGCGCTTCCACTACGTCGAGGAGCCGGTCATCCTCGGCACCAGCGGCGCCATCGGCAACGCGCGCCACCTGCTCGACGGCGACGCCTTCGTCGTCATCAACGGCAAGCTCGCCACCGACATCGACCTCCGCGAAGCGCTCGACACGCACCGCCGCACGGAGGCGCTCGCCACGCTCGTGCTGCGCCCGAACCCCGCGCGCGAGCGCTACAGCACGGTCAACGTCCGCGACGGCCTCGTCACCGGTTTCGGCGGCTCCCCCGGCGCCGCTCAAAAAGATGAGTCGGGCACCCGGGGCGGGGAATCGAAGGTTGAAGATGAAAGCGATGCGGTCGAAGCGCCTCTCATGTTCACGGGCATACAGATTCTCGACCCGGGGGTCTTCGACTTCATCCCGCCCGGCGTCTTCTCGCACTCCGTCACGGACGTGTACGTCCCCGCCATCGCGCGCGGCGACCGCGTCGCGGCGCACATCGCGGCGGGGGCCTGGTACGAACTCTCCACCGTCCGCCGCTACCTTGAGACGAGCGTGACGCTCATGAAGCGCGAGGGCCGGGACGTGGAGGTCGGCGAGGGCTCCTCAATCGAAGCGGGCGCGAACGTCGCGGAGAGCGTCCTCTGGGAGAACGTCTGCGTCGCACGCGGCGCGCGCGTCCGACGATGCGTGCTCGGCGCGGGCGTGCGGGTCGGCCCCGGCGAAGAGTTCGACAACGTCGCCGTCGTCCGCGCCGAACTCGCGCGCGGCGTCGAGCGGCCGGAGAAGGGCTTGCGGGGCGAGTTCCGCGGCTCAAATTTTGTGGCGCCAATACCTGAGTGATACAATCCACGCGCGCCGACAGGCAGCTAAAGACAAACTAAAGAACGCAGCCGCAGCCGCGAAAACGAGGCGGAGACGGGCACGCCCCCTTAAGCCCTCGCTTCCGCTCAAGCTCGTCTGCACCCTTTAAACGCCGCCCCGACGTTTCGCCCGATGCATCACCCTTCGCAGATCACCCCGAACGCCTTCCGCACCACGGCGCGCGAGCGCCTGGCGGAGTACGTCGCGCGGCTCGGGGGCGACGCCGGACAGGTGCTCGCGCTCACGCCCGACGCCTCGACCCGCGAATACTTCCGCATCCCCTGGAAGAACTCGAAGGCCGTCGCCGCCGTCTACCCGGAGCCCTTCGACCCAGACATACACCCCTTCATGGACGTGACGCGCCTCTTCACCGAGGCGCGGCTGCCCGTCCCTTCCATCCTCGACGTAGACCCGCTGAACGGCATCATCGTCCAGGAGGACTTCGGCGACCGGCAGCTCCGCCGCCTCTTCGAGACCGCCTCCGAGGACGAGCGCGAGTCGTACCTCGAACAGGCCATCTCCGTCATCGCCGACATACAGGCCGCGACCGCCCTCGCGCACGAGCGCCAGTCCATCGCCAGCCGCCTCGCCTTCGACGAGGCGAAGCTCTCCTGGGAGCTGGACTACTTCTTCGAGCACTACTTCAAGAGCCTGCGCGGCGAGACCGTCAGGCACGGCGAAGAGGCGCAGTTGAGGGCCGAGCTGAACGACGTGGCGGCAGAGCTTTCGAACCGCCCCCGCACGCTCTGCCACCGCGACTTTCACGCGTCTAATTTGATGGTCGACGCGAAGGGGCGGCTGCGCATCATCGACTACCAGGACGCGCGCATGGGGCCCGCGAGCTACGACCTCGTCTCGCTCCTGCTCGACCGGAGGACGACGATGCCCTCGCTCGCCGAGGTGCGCGAGCGCCGCCTCTTCTTCCTCGACGAGCGCCGCGCGCGCGGGCTCGACCCCATCGACCCGGACGACTTCGCCTACGAGTTCCGCCTGATGACCGTCCAGCGCTGCCTGAAGGCCGTCGGCACCTTCTCCTACCAGACGGCGGTCGCCGGGCGCGGCGAGACCTACGCGCAGTTCATCAACCCCATGCTCGAAATAGTCGTCCAGGCCGCCGAATGGCTGGGCCGCTTCCCCCTGCTGCGCTCGACGCTGCGCGCGCGACTGGGCGGCGCGGAGCGTCCGGGCGACGGCGGCGACGAAACCTGATTCAACGTTCCGAAGGGAGACAGGGCGGCTTTCTTAAACGCTTATGCACGGTCGCCGCCCGGGTTCTGAAACCGAGATGCAAAAGGTCTACATCAACCAGCTCTCGCGCCACGCGGGCGAAGAGGTCACCGTGCAGGGCTGGGTCTACAACACGCGTTCGAGCGGCAAGCTGATGTTCCCGCAGTTGCGCGACGGGACGGGCGTCGTCCAGTGCGTCGTGCTGAAGAAGGCGGTCGCGCCCGAGGTCTGGGAGGCGCTCGGCCACGCCGGCCAGGAGTCGGCCGTCACCGTGCGCGGCAGCGTCCGCGCCGACGAGCGCGCGCCGGGCGGCTTCGAGATCGACGTGGCCGACGCCCAGGTCGCGCAGCGCGTCGAGGGCTACCCCATCACGCCGAAGGAGCACGGGACGGAGTTCCTCATGGATCACCGCCACCTCTGGCTCCGCTCGCGCCGGCAGCACGCGATCCTGCTCGTCCGCCACACGGTCATCAACGCCGTCCGCGACTTCCTCAACCGCGACGGCTTCGTCCTCTGCGACACGCCGATCCTGACGCCCGCGGCGTGCGAGGGCACGACCACGCTCTTCGAGGTCGATTACTTCGACGACGAGAAGGCGTACCTCTCGCAGTCGGGCCAGCTCTACAACGAGGCGACGGCCGCGGCCTTCGGGCGCGTCTACTGCTTCGGCCCGACCTTCCGCGCCGAGCGCTCGAAGACGCGCCGCCACCTGACCGAGTTCTGGATGGTCGAGCCCGAGATGGCCTACTCCACGCTCGACGACGTGATGAGCCTGAGCGAGCGCTTCCTCTCTTCCATCGCCGCGCGCGTGCTCGAAGAGCGGCCCGAAGAGCTGAAAGTCCTTGAGCGCGACACCTCGAAGCTCGAAGCGATTGTGCCGCCGTTCCCGCGCGTGCACTACGACGACGCCGTGAAGATGCTGCACGAGGGGCACGAGCGCGGCGAGCTGGAGCAGCGCTTCGAGTGGGGCGGAGACTTCGGCGCGCCCGACGAGACCTACATCTCCTCGCGCTTCGACAGGCCCGTCATGGTTCACCGCTACCCGGCGGCCGTCAAAGCCTTCTACATGAAGCGCGACCCCGAGCGCGACGACCTCGCCCTCGGCGTGGACGTGCTCGCGCCCGAAGGCTACGGCGAGGTCATCGGCGGCGGCGAGCGCGCCACCTCGCTCGAATTCCTCGAAGAACAGCTCGAAAAACATGACCTGCCGCGCGAGTCTTTCGAGTGGTACTTAGACCTGCGCCGCTACGGCAGCGTCCCGCACGCGGGCTTCGGCATGGGCATCGAGCGCTGCGTCGCCTGGATGTGCGGCATCGAGCACATCCGCGAGACCATCCCGTTCCCGCGGATGCTCTACAGACTGAGACCCTGAAGGGGTGATGAGTGGTGGGTGATGAGTGGTAAGAAAAAACGATGTGCCTTTTTTCTTCACCCGTCACCCACCACTTATCACTTATCACTTATCACTCATGGAAAAGATCGTCACGATATTCGGCGGCGCGAAGTGCGGCGAGGAGAGCGAGGAGTACCAGCAGGCCCGGAGGCTCGGGCAGCTCTTCGCGGAGCGCGGTTACACGATCTGCACGGGCGGATACCTGGGCGTGATGGAGGGCGCGAGCCGCGGGGCGCACGAGCGCGGCGGCCGCGTGCTCGGCATCGTCATGAATCAGTTCAAGTCCGAGCCGAACCGCTACCTGACGGAGAAGGTCGCGAGCGCGCACTTCTACGAGCGGCTCCAGAATTTGATCGAGCGCTCGGTCGGCTTCATCGCGCTGCGCGGCGGCGCGGGCACCGTGACCGAGCTGTCGCTCGTCTGGAACAAGCTCCAGACGAAGGTCATCGAGCCGCGCCCGCTCGTGCTGCTCGGCGACTTCTGGCGGAACGTCGTCGAGTCGTTCAGGGAGAACCTCGTGGTGAGTGAGCAGGACGTGGCCCTCCTCAAATTCGTCAACACGCCGGAGGAGGCCGTGCGGATTATCGAGGAGAGCGCGGGAGGCGAGGGCGTATGAACTGTTCTACTTGCGGTGCCGGCCTCGTGCCGGGGGCGAAATTCTGCGGTGCCTGCGGCACCACCGTCGCGGCGGCCGAACCGCAGCAGCAGCCACAGTATCAGGCCGCGCCGGGCGTTGGCAGAGGCGGAATCAAGATCGACGACGACGCGCGCGGCCAGGGCCGCGGCTACACGTACGAGATACTGCACCAGCCCTCGTTCGCGCTCGCCGTCGTCCGGCTCGCGGCCGAGCAGTCGATACTGGCCGAGGCGGGGGCGATGGTCTCAATGTCCGCGAACGTGGAGTTGCAGTCGCAGATGAAGGGCGGGCTGATGGGCGCCCTGAAGCGCGCGGTCGGCGGGGAGTCGGCCTTCGTCTCGACCTTCACGGCGCGCGGCGGCCCCGGCGAAGTCACCTTCGCCCCGGGCAGCCCCGGCGACATCGCCGCCATCGAGATGAGCAATCAGCTCTTCTTCGTCCAGTCCAGTTCCTACCTCGCGGGCGACGCCGGCCTGATCGTGGACACGCGCTGGGGCGGCGCCAAGACCTTCTTCGGCGGCGAGGGCCTGTTCGTCTTGCAGGTGAGCGGCACGGGGCTCCTGCTCCTCTCGTCCTTCGGCGCGATACACCGCAAGCGCCTGTCGGCGGGCGAGCGCTACGTGGTGGACACGGGGCACCTCGTCGCGTGGGAGGGGACGACGCAGTACACTCTGCGCAAGGCGGCGGCCGGCTTCTTCCGCAGCATGGTCAGCGGCGAGGGCGTGGTCGCGGAGTTCACCGGCCCGGGCGAGATTCTCATTCAGACTCGGAACCTCGCGGCGCTCGCAGGTCTGCTCAGGCCCTTCTTCCCGTCGCAGGGCGGCGGGGGCGGCGGCGGCTTCGGCGTCAACCTCGGCGGCTGACGCGACCGATAACGTTGGACGACACGAAACATGAGCGGGGCGATTGAAGAAAAGAGTTTAGAAGGTGCGGGGTGCCGCCCGGGGGAGGGGAAGCGCGCGTGCATCATCGGCGCGCCGTGCGGCTTCGGCGCGAGCATCGCGGGCGTTGACCTGGGGCCTGCGGCGATGCGCGTCGCGCGCCTGCGGCAGCGCGTCGCGGGGCTCGGCTACGAGGTGAGGGACAAGGGAGACCTGCGTATCGAGTGTCCCGCGGAGCCGCCCCCGGCCGGGGAGAAGCTGCGCTACCTCGCGGAGATAAAGGCCGCGTGCGAGATGCTCGCGGCGGACGTGCGTGAGTCGCTTGAGGCCGGCGAGCTGCCGATAGTCCTCGGCGGCGACCACTCCATCGCCATCGGCTCGGTCGCGGGCGTGGCCTCCTTCTACCGTGCGCGCAACAAGCCCATCGGCCTCATCTGGTTCGACGCGCACGCCGACATGAACACGCCCGAGACGACCCCCTCCGGGAACATCCACGGGATGCCTCTGGCCGTCCTCCTCGGTTACGGGGCGCCGGAGCTGACGGGCATCGAGGGCTTCTCGCCCAAGCTCGACCCGCGCTTCTGCGCGCACATCGGCGCGCGCGACGTGGACGCGGGCGAGCGCGAGCTGATACGGAAGCTCGGCATGCGCTTCTTCACCATGCGCGAGATTGACGAGCGTGGGATGGCCGCCTGCGTGGATGAGGCCGTCCACATCGCCTCGCGTGCGCCGGCCGGCTATCATGTGACGCTCGACGTGGACGCGCTCGACCCGGGCGACGCGCCCGGGTCTGGGACGGTCGTCCGCGGCGGGCTGACCTACAGGGAGGCGCACCTCGCGATGGAGAAGATCGCCGAGGCCGGCGGCGCCCTCGCCCTCGAAGTGGTCGAGATAAACACCGCGCTCGACATCAACAACCGCACGGCCGAGCTGGGCGTCGAGTTGATACTCTCGGCCCTCGGCAAGTCGATACTTTAGGCGTCCGCGTGCCTGCGGTGATTTCTCAACTCCGGAGCCCGAAGCCGCTGTGCCGGCCGGCTTTGGGCTAAATTTTTAGGCCGGCTACTTTCAACATGACTACAAAGATTCGGATCGGGGTCATCTACGGCGGCCGCTCGGGCGAGCACGAGGTTTCGGTGCGCTCTGCGCGCTCCGTCATCGAGGCCGTGGACACGGAGAAGTACGAAATCATCCCGGTCGCGATTACGAAAGAGGGTCGGTGGCTCGCGCCGGCCGAGTCGGCCTCTCTGCTGCCGGAGTCTGCGCGACGCAGGCTCTCGAATTACGCGGGCGGGGGCGACGAAGGCGGCACGGCCCTCGTCGTAGACCCCTCGCGCGGCGGCCTCCTAAGGCAGGAGGGCGCCGGGGCCGGAGACCAACGGCTCGACGTGGTCTTCCCAGTGTTGCACGGAACATACGGCGAAGATGGGACGATTCAGGGGCTTCTGGAGATGGCCGGCATCCCTTACGTCGGGTGCGGCGTGCTCGCGTCGAGTACGGGGATGGACAAGGTGGTGATGAAGACCCTGTTTCGACACGCGGGTCTGCCCGTCTGCAAGTACGACTGGTTCCTGCGGCGCGACTGGGAGGAGAAACCCTCGGAAGTCCGCGAACGCGTCGAGCGCGAGATCGGCTACCCTTGCTTCGTCAAGCCGGCGAACTTAGGCTCTTCCGTGGGCGTCTCGCGCGCGGACGACGAGGAGACGCTGGTCAGGGCCGTTAACCTCGCGGCGCGCTACGACCGGAGGATCATCGTCGAGGAGGGTTTGGACGCGCGCGAGATCGAGTGCGCGGTGGTGGGGAACGACGAGCCCGAGGCGAGCCTCCCGGGCGAGTACGTCGTGCACGACGAGCGTGCGAAGTTCCTGGACTACACGGAGAAGTATTCGAGCACGGGGCACGTCGCCTTCGTCGTCCCCGCGCCCATCCCGAAGCGCCTGTCCCGGCGCATACAGGAGCTGGCCGTGCGGGCCTTCAAGGCCCTGGACGGCGCGGGCTTCGCCCGGGTGGACTTCTTCCTGAGGAGGGACAACAACAAACTCATCGTCAACGAGCTGAACACCATCCCGGGGCTCACCGACGTCTCCGGCTTCCCGCAGATGTGGGAAGCCTCGGGCGTCCCCTTCGGGCAGGTCATCGACCGTCTCGTCGAACTCGCCTTCGAGCGCCATGCGGAGAAGTCCCGAAACGCGACCAGCCTTTGAAAGACCTCCCGCCGAAAACGACCCCGAAGCCGCGGCCGCGGCAGACGCGCGTCGAAAAATTCTGTTCGAGTAAACTCTGAACCCGGGCGCCCTAACCCTTTGGCGCGCGGTAGCCGTTGCGCGTGCGCGCGGTCAGCTCCGGCCGCGAGAGCTTCAACTGTATGGCGCGCCAGCGGCCGTCCCGCGCCGTGTTGTTCGGGCGGTAGCCGATGGTGTACTGGTTGCTCAACTCCTCAAGAATCTCCCTGAACGCCTCGTCGAGCGCGCGACCGCCCGGCTTCGAGACGAACCGGCCGCCGCTCTTGTTCGCGTAATTTTTCAACACGCCCGCCGCCGACATGCGCGCGGCCTGATTCATCTGCGGGTCGGACATGTCCACCGTGTAGACGGTAGCGTTGGCTTCGAGCGCGGCGTTGAGCGCCTTCTCGGGCGAGGCGCCGCTCTTGGTGTCGGCGCCGTCCGAGAGGACGATGATCGCCCTGCGCTTTTCGGGCCGCCTGGAGAGGTCTTTCGCCGCGCGCAGGACGGCGTCGTTGAGCGCCGTCATCCCCTTCGAGTTGAGGTCGTAGGCCACGGGCGGCAGGTCGCGCCCCGGCCTGAAGTCCGACAACTGCTCCACCTTCGAGTCGAAGTGGTAGACGGACGCCACGTCCTCCTCGCGCAGCCCGTCGAGGAAGCGCACGGCCGCGGCGCGCGCGAGCGTCAGGCGCGTCTCCATGCTCCCCGAAGTGTCGAGCAGGATGGCCGCGGCGAAAGGCGTCTCCTCGACGGAGAAGAGCGAAACGCGCTGCTCCACGCCGTCCTCAAGCACCTTGAAATCTCTGTACGAGAGCTTGTGGACGTACTCACCGCCCGCGTCCGTCACCGTCACGTTGAGGACGACGAGGTCTGCGTTCACGCGGACGACCTCTTCGTCGTCCTGCTGCGCGCGCACGAACGCCGCGGGCGCGGCCAGAGATAAGAGTAGAAGGCTGACTAAAAGCGTTCGCGTCTTCGGACGCAGGCGGAGGGGGGAAGGGCGGGGCGCGGCGCTCGTAGAAATCTTCATGGCTGTTTGAAGGTGCGTATGTGGCGTATGAGCTCGATCATTTCGTTGGAGCGCCGGATGACGTTGGCGGAGATGACCAGGCGCGAAGTCTTCGACACGCTCTCCTTCAGTTCGCCCGTGAGTTTGGCGAGGCGCGTGACGGCGCCCTCGACCCGAACCGGCGGGTCGCTCAGTTTCTCCTCGTCGTCGGAGCCGCCCGCGCCGCCCCTGATCTTGCGCGCGAGTTTTTCGAGCCGTTCGAGCCGCTTCAGGTCGTCGCGGGTGAGGGAGCTGTTCCGCTTGTAGGAGGCGAGGAGTTCGTCCCCCAACTGCGCGGCCTCGTCGGCGCGCTCGACCATGTCCTTGTGCGTCTCCTCCTCGCGCCGAATCTCCGCCCGCCGCAGCATCTCCTCTTCGGGCCTGCCGAACTCGCCCGAGCGCTGCGCCCCCGGCCTCGGCTGGTCCGCCCCTGTGATTTGCGCCGAAGCGCCGGCAGGGTTGAGCGCCACGAGGGCGGCTATGAGAGCGACAGCTCTGTGCATGAGAACGGCTGTAAGACTCACCTTCAGAAGGTTCCGCGAGCTTCGGGGAAGTGTAACACGGGCGACGAAGTTAGGGATGCCGTCGAAGAGACGGCGGGTTGCAAAGCGAGCGCGTGTTAGAGCTGTTCGCTAAATGCTTTACATGAGCTTTTGTCGGCGCGCCGACTCTTAAAGCTCGACGCGAGCTTCCCCTACTCCTCAAGGAACGCTGTAAGGGTTGTCGGGCGTGTTAATGAACTCGTCGCCCCCGGACTTCTTCTTCGCGGGAGTCTTAACGATGATGACGTTATCCTTGATCTTCTCGGGCGGTCGTTTCGCCCCCGGCAGGGACTTGAAGGCGACCTCCTCCGCGCGGGCGCCGCTCCTGAGCCCGACCACGCGCGACCCGCTCCACTCCTCCGACAGAACCTTGAGGGAGAACTTGCCCTGCTGCCCGGGCTCAAGGTCGGCGGGCTCGACCTTTATTTCGCGCGTCTCGACCCCGGAGTCTGCCCTGCGCCGCAGCTCGATCTCGACCGAGAGCTTTTCGAGTTTCCCGTTGCCGACATTCTGCACGGCGCCGCCGATGATGGCGTAAGGTCTGGCGAGCATCGCCTCGTCCACGAAGACGTGCGCCTGCGGCTCGGGCTTCTGGGTCGGCGTCGCCTGTGCGGCCTTCTGCTGGGATGCGTCGGGCGCCTTCTGACAGGCCGACAGAAACAGAAAGGGAAGTAGAGTCAGCGTGAGGGCGGGCTTCCGACCGGCCGAGACGAGGTTCCTGAGATAGATCATCTTACTGCTTTGTTCGACCGTTGGTTGAGCTTTGCGACCCTTCGCCGCTGAAACTTAACGGTTTAGCCTTACGGCCACGTCGCCCGGGCCACGCGGGCGGCGCCTACTGCTGATCCTGTTCGTGTCCCGGCGGCGGGGCGCCCGTGATTTTCGTAATCAGCGCCACGAGGAACTCCTCTTCCGCCGTCCCGTTGCTTCTCAGGGAGAGCCACTCGGCGCCGAGCACGTTGTCGCTCCTGCCTTCGACGCGCGCGTTGATGGAGACGTTGGTGGCTGAACTGTCGATGGGCTGGATTTCGATGATGAGCGTGAAGCGGCCCCGCGTCCAGTTGCCCTGCTCCGTGCGCGGCACCTCCGCGAAGCGGAACAGCTCGGAGGAGGTGACGACGGAGCCGCGCGTGAAGGTGTAAGGCTGCGAGACCAGCAGACCCGTCTCGGGCTTGGAGACAGTCTCGTCCAGGATGAGCTTCCTGTCGCGCATCAACTCCACCGCGGCTTTTGTCAGCACGTCGTTCGGGGCCTGAAAACGGTAAGGGTTCGGGATCGGCGGCGGCGGCTGGGTCTTGCCCTTGCCGAAGTCCATGCCGCGGCCGACTCCAGTGTCGACCTTGCTGCCGTTGACGGCGGGCTGGCGGTTGTTGCTGCTGTCGCGTATGCGGTCGTTCTGCTGGTCGACGCCCTTCTCCTGCGCGGCGCAGACCGTGCAGGAGAGAATGAGAAGCCCGATTGCGAGAAGCGTTTTCATGGAAAGCCCCTTTGCCCTGACCTTGCTAACTATTCAAGAGGGAAACGTCTGCGAGCATAAAGCAACGAACAGTCGAATTCAAGACTGACTCCGAAGCACCACAGCTTTGATGCGAATTTAAGGGGAGGGGGACGGCCGCGTCGTTACGTCCGTCCCTTCGGAGGGCGTGGGCGTCGCCGAAAGGTTGGCGTTGCGGTTACGCTCCCACTCCCTGAGGGCCTGCACGCCGCGCTGGAAGTCCGCCTCGTTGCTGTAGAAGTTGTGCGCTCCGTCGTTACGCGAGGGCTCGCGGACGTAGTAGAGGTAGTCCGTCTGCGCCGGTTTGAGCGCGGCTTCGAGCGAGCTTTGACCCGCGGAGGCGATAGGCCCGGGCGGCAGTCCGCGGACTTTGCGCGTGTTGTAGGGCGAGTCGCGGTCGAGGTCGCTCTGGTAGACCTTGCCGTTGTTCCGCCACTTGCCGGCGGCCTTCGAGGCGTAGATGACGGTCGAGTCGATCCCGAGCGGGATGTCGCGCCTGAGCCGGTTGTAGATGACGGAGGCGACGACGGGGCGCTCGTCCGAGAGCTTCGCCTCGGTCTCGACCAGCGAGGCGACGGTGACCAACTCTCGCGGACTCAGTCCCGGCGGGGGCGCGTGCTTCGCAGACAATTCGCCCCAGACCTGCCGGAAGCGTTTCACCATCGTCTCGACGACCTGCCGCGGCGTCGCGTCCGGCTGAAAACTGTATGTGTCCGGGTAGAGGTAGCCTTCGAGATTTTTGGCCCCGGGGTCGAGGTCGCGTATGGCGCTCGTGTCGTCGAAAAGCGCCAGCGCCTCCTCGGCGCTCTGGAGCTTGAGTTCCGGAATCCTCGCGAGGAGGGCCGCGATGTCCCAACGAGTCCAGCCCTCGATGACGGTCAGGCGGCTCAGGCGCTGCTCGCCCTCTTCGAGCTTCTTGAGAACCCCGAGCGGGGAGATGGGCGAAGGGAAGCGATATTCGCCCGCCTTCAGGCGCTGACCCATCCCCGTCGCACGGACGTAGAGTCGCAACAGCCACCCGCGTCTGATAACCCCGAGAGTTTCCAGATTGTTGATGATTTGATCCGGTGTAGAGCCTTTGGGGATGGCGATGTATTGTTCGCTCTGAGAGTGGAGCTTGGGCGCCTGTAGCTCCTGACGAAGCCACAGCAGAGAGCCTGCGCAGGCAAGTACGAGAATGATCGTGAACGAAATGATAACTCGTTTAAAGGTCATTATATATTCCGTCCGGGTTGACGTTGAAGCTCAACCGCCGTTTTCACCCTTCGACTCTGTTTTGAACTTCGAGAAAGTCACTCAGGATTATAGATGCGGCTTCGCTATCGACTCGGTCTGAAATTTCGCCGCCTTGAAATCCGCGCTCCCGAAGGGAACTTTCGGCGTCTTTGGAGGTCAGGCGCTCATCCTGAAAGAAGATTGGGAGTTTCAGCGAGAGTTGCAGGTTGTGCCCGACGCGTCGGACTTCGTCTGCGGCGTCGCCTTCGGTGCCGTCGAGGCGGAGCGGCAAACCCAGGACTATAGTCCGCACGTCAAACTGCTCGCAAAGTTCGGCGAGTGAGCTGAGCAGACGCTTCCAGGGGGTGCGCGGCAGGGGCTGGAGCGCGCGTACGGTCAGGCGCAACTCGTCCGAGACGGCCAGGCCGACTCTCTTCGAACCCATGTCGATGGCGAGGACGCGACCCTGCACGTAAGACCTTCCCGGCCCGCATTTTTGGACGAAATCTGCGCCTTTGGCCGGCGCGGAGTATAGCGCAACCCTTGACAACTGTGCCACTTAGACGGCTTGCGCGCCGTACGCGGCTACTGTATCATCCGACCCGTGGGTTCGGACAATTCAGCCTCACGCAGGGCTGAAGCGCTTTTAAAGGGTTTGGGCAGAATTCAGAGGTGCTTGATGTCTTTTCGCAGTAAGTTCCTTCTCGTCGTCTTCTCAGCGTCGCTGGCGCTCTACGCCGTCGTCGGCGGCTGGATGTCGATCAACGCGCAGCAGCAGCAGAACGATCCCGGCGCACAACTCCGAATCTTCGAGAGCGTCCTCCGACACATACAGGACGACTACGTAGACGAGCCCGATTTGAACAAGGTTCGCGCGGGCGCTTTGCGCGGCCTGGCCTACGGCCTCGACCCTTACTCGACCTACCTGACGACGGAGCAGGTCAAGGGCTTCAGCGCTAACAATCAGAAAAATCAGCCCGGCATCGGCGCGGAGCTTTCGCAGTTCGCCTCCTACCTCTACGTCATCGCCCCGGTGAAGGGCGGGCCGGCCGACCTGGCCGGTTTGCAGGCGGGCGACATCATCGAATACATCGACGGGAAGGCCACGCGCGACATCTCGCTCTACGACGCGCGCCAGCTTCTGAACGGCGCGCCCGGCAGCGAGGTCAAGCTGCGCGTCCTGCGCGCAGGCACGCGCCCGTTCGTCCTGAACGTCAGGCGCGGCGCGGTCTCGGTTCCCGGCGCGGAGGCGCGCACGGAGCCGGGGAAGATCGGCGTCATCAAGGTCAACAGCCTCGCGGAGGGCGAGGCGGCGGACGTGAAGGCGCGCTTGCAGGAGCTTCTGAAGCAGGGCGCGCAGAAGATCGTGCTCGACCTGCGGAGCGTCGCCGGCGGCTCGCTCGAAGAGGGCGTCAAGGTCGCGAACCTCTTCATCAAGGAGGGGACGCTGGCGCAGACGGTCGGGCGCGGGAACAAGCCTCTGAAGAGCTTTACGGCCGACCCGAAGGCCGTGCTCTTCGAAGGGCCGACCGCGGTGCTCATCGACCGCGGGACTGCCGCCGCGGCGGAGGTCGTGGCCGCGGCCTTCGCGGAGCACAAGCGCGGCGACGTGGTCGGCGTCAAGAGCTTCGGCGCGGGCGCGGAGCAGCAGCTCTTCACGCTGCGCGCGGGCGACGGGCTGCTCCTGACGACGGTCAAGTGGGCCTCCTCCGCGGGTAAGACTTTCCTCGGCGAGGGCGTCAAGCCGACGGTCGAGGTCAAGGCGCCGGAGCTGGCCGAGGCCATCGACCCCGAAGACCTGACCGGCAACGACGACGACCCCATCGCGCAGCCCAACGCCCCCGCCGAACGGAGGGACGTGGCGCCCGAGGCGGCCTCGCCGAAACAGCAGCCGGAAGACGTGCAGTTGAAGAAGGCCCTCGAACTCCTGCGCGAGAATAAGCCGGCGCAGACCCCGCAGCGTCCCGCCTGAGGCGGAGGGGAATCACGGCCGTAGAAAGGCGCGCGAGAATCTATCTCGCGCGCCTTTCACTTTTGTCGGGAGTCTTTCGTCTACCGACGCCTCAGAGCGGAATGTTCCCGTGCTTCTTGGGCGGGTTCGTGTCCCTCTTGTTTTCGAGGAGTGACAGGGCGTTGATGAGCTTCCTGCGCGTCAGCGCGGGCTCGATGATCTCGTCGATGAACCCGCGCTCGGCCGCGACGTAAGGGTTGGCGAACTTCCTCTCGAACTCCTCCACGCGAGCCCCCCTCGCGGCCTCCTGATCCGCCGCCTCGTTAATCTCACGCCGGTACAGAATCCCGACCGCGCCCTCCGCGCCCATGACCGCGATCTCGGCCGTCGGCCAGGCGAAGTTAACGTCCGTCCTGATGTGTTTCGAGGCCATGACGCAGTAGGCGCCGCCGTAAGCCTTGCGCGTGATGACGGTGATCTTGGGCACGGTCGCCTCCGCGAAGGCGTAGAGCAGCTTGGCGCCGTGCCTGATGATCCCTGCGTGCTCCTGGTGCACGCCGGGCAGAAAACCGGGCACGTCCTCGAAGACGACGAGCGGGATGTTGAAGCAGTCGCAGAAGCGCACGAAGCGCGCGCCCTTGACCGAGGCGTCGATGTCGAGCACGCCCGCGAGGTACGCGGGCTGGTTGGCGACGACGCCGACGCTGCGGCCCCCCAGGCGCGCGAACCCGACGACGATGTTCGGGGCGAAGTGCTCCTGCACTTCGAAGAAGTACCCGTCGTCCACGACGGCGTGGATCGCGTCGCGTATGTCGTAGGGCTGGTTCGACGCCTCCGGGACGAGCGCGTTGAGCGACTCGACGCGGCGGTCGTAAGGGTCTCGGGTCTCGGCGCGGGGCGCGTCCTCCATGTTGTTGGAGGGGATGAAGGAGAGCAGCTCGCGCACGAGGAGCAGCGCGTGCTCGTCGGAGTCGGCGGCGAAGTGCGCGACGCCCGAGACGCTGTTGTGCGTGTCGGCGCCGCCCAGCTCCTCCTTCGAGACGTCCTCGTGCGTGACGGTGCGGATCACCTCCGGGCCCGTGATGAACATGTAAGAGGTGTTCTTCACCATCACGTTGAAGTCCGTGATGGCCGGGCTGTAGACGGCGCCGCCCGCGCAAGGCCCCATGATGCAGCTGATCTGCGGGACGACGCCGGAGGCGAGCGTGTTGCGCAGGAAGATGTCTGCGTAGCCGCCCAGGGAGACGACGCCCTCCTGTATACGCGCGCCGCCCGAGTCGTTGAGGCCGACGACGGGGGCGCCGACGCGCATCGCGGTGTCCATGACCTTGCAAATCTTCTCGGCGTGCGTCTCGGAGAGTGAGCCGCCGAAGACCGTAAAATCCTGCGCGAAGACGAAGACGCGGCGGCCGTCCACGAGGCCGTGACCCGTGACGACGCCGTCGCCGGGGATGAGTTGTCGGTCGAGGCCGAAGTCGCGCGAGCGGTGGACGACGAGCTGGTCGAACTCCTCGAAGGTGCCCTCGTCGAGGAAGAATTCGACGCGCTCGCGCGCCGTCCACTTGCCCGACTCGTGCTGGCGCGCGGTACGCGCGGCGCCGCCGCCTTCCACCGCGAGCCGCTTCCGCTCGGAGAGCTGTTCGAGTTTAGACTTGTGCGTGTTTTCGGCCGGTTCGGGTTTCATAGGTCGAGAAGTGACGGCGTCGGATTATGAATGATGCTGATGAATTTGTACACGCGCGGGCGCGGGAGCGTCCCTGACGTTGAGCTTGAAAGGTAAGTGTTGAAGGGTCGGCGCGCCGACCCTTCAACACTTACATGAGCCCGCCGGGCGGGGGGAGACTTGCGTGCGGGGCCGGCGCACTTCGAGTTGTTCAAAAGGTCAAGCCTCACGTTCCACTTTACTTGAGGGGGCGTCACACGGCGTCGAAGGGGAAGCGCCTGTTCTCGATTAAACGTCGAAGCTCATCGAGCGCTTCCCGAACTTTGGAGCGGTAGACGGCGGGGTATTGATAAAGCTCCGCGTGACGTTCGAATTCGTCCTCGTCGAGGACTTCGAAGGAGTAGTCGGGTTGAACCAGAACGTCAACGTCGAGGTCGACGAAGGTGAGGGCGCCGGACTCGAAGGTCGGCGGGGTGTTGACGTTGCAGTAGAACTTGAGGAGTCCGCCTTCGGGCGCCTGAAAGCGGAAGACGCTGTACCAGCGATCCGTCCAGAAGAACTCCGTGCTCAGAGTCCCCGCCTCGATGGTGCCGATGAGCGCGTGCCGTATCTCCTCCGCGAAGAAGGCGTCGAGGACGATGAGCGAGCCTTCCCGCCGCGCGAGGCGCGCGGGCCAAATGCGTCGGACGCGCCCGTCGTGTTTGCAGGAGCGGACGACGACCTCGGCCGTCCCGCCCTCCTTCGTCGAAGAGTTGGACATGTTTGAGGAAAAGCTTCGGCTCAGGCGCGTGCGGCCCGGACGTGGTTGCGGAGCGTCCCGACGCCTTCGACCGAGACCTCGCACACGTCTCCGTCGAGGAGCGGCCCGACCCCCGCGGGCGTCCCCGTAGCGACTAGGTCTCCCGGTTCGAGCGTCATCGCGTGCGAGATGTATCGTAGGAGGTGCGTGACGGGGAAGGCCAACGCGCCGGTGCGCCCGCTCTGACGCACTTGGCCGTTGACGCGCGTCTCGACTTTGAGGTCGGAGGGGTCGAGGCCGGTGACGATGTATGGGCCGACGGGGCAGAAGGTGTCGAAGGATTTGCCGCGCGTGAACTGCACGTCCTTGCGTTGTAGGTCGCGTGCGGTCACGTCGTTGAGGCAGGTGTAGCCGAGGACGTATGCGAGCGGGTCTTCGTCGGCCGAGAGGCGGCGGCACCTCCGTCCGATAACGACGGCGAGTTCGCCCTCGTGCTCGACCCTCTGGGACGATTCCGGAAGTTCTATCCAATCGCCGTCCCCGACGATTGCCGAAGGCGCCTTGAGGAAGAGGAGCGGCTCTTCCGGCATGGGGTTCCCGAGCTCCGCGGCGTGCTCGCGGTAGTTGCGGCCGACGCAGACGATTTTAGAGGGGGCGACCGGCGGCAGAAGCTGCGCGTCCGAAAGCCGTATCGAGGGTTCGGAGCGTTCGAGGGAGAGGTTCCCTGCGGACAGCTCCCCTTCGAGCCTGTAGACCTCCTCGCCCTCGATGACGCCGAAGGCAGGGCGCTGTGTCTCGGGGTCTGTGAAACGGCAGATTTTCATTATGTTCGAACTTCAGAAAGAACTTTAAGGGACGGTCTCGGACTTGACTTCGGAGGGGTTCGAGACGTTGCCGGCCTGATCGACCGCGGTGACGTAATAGAAGTAGCGCTGTCCGGACTTGACGGCCTCGTCCTGGTAGGTCGTGCGTTCGAGGAGGTTGCGGTTGAGCTTCGTCCACTGCTCCTTCGGCAGGTCGGGGTCGGTCGAGCGGTAGAGGTTGTAGCCGGCGACGTCGCGCTCCTGGTTGGCCGCGAAGAAGACGGAGATGCGCAGGGGCGTCAGGGTGGCCGCGGGGGTCAGCCCCGTGGGGGCCGCGGGGGGGAACGTGTCTACGGGCTTGACCTCGACAGGGTTGGAGTTGAGGCTCTCGACCGGCTCGCCGCCGGTGCCGAGCGAGACGGCGCGGACGACGTAGACGTACTCCTCGCCGAAGGCGAAGGTCTGGTCGGCGAAGCTCAGGGCGTTGACCGGCCTCGAATTCAGGGGCGTCTGTGCCGGCTCGTTCTGCGAGCGCGCGGAGCGGTAGACGTTGTAGCCGAGCAGGTTCGCCGGGCGCGTGTTGTCGACGTTCGCCAGGGGCGCCTCCCATCGGACGACGACGGCGTTCTCGCTGACCTCCGGCGTACGGCCGACGGACGGCGGCTGGCTGACGCTCGCGGCCGGCTCGATGAGAAGGAAGTTCGAGAAGGAGGCGCGCTGTCCCGCGGCGTTCACGTAGCGCACGGCGTAGCGCAGGCGCACGGGCTCCGAGAGCGAGAGCTCGTCCGTGTATGCGAGCGTGTCTCTGGCCCCGACGATCTGCTCCGGAGTGACCGAGCCGATGAGGTTCGCGCGCGCGGAGAACTCCTCTTCGGTCAGGGGCAGAGGGTCTCCGACGGCCTCCGCGAGTCGGTAGACGTCCACCCTTCTGATGCTCTGGACGCTCTCGTCCGAAGCGTTCCGCCGCGGCGCGGGCCAGTTCAGGATGACCTGATTCCCGCGCTGGACGCCGGACAGGAGTTCCGTGCGCTGCGGCACGCTCTCGACCGGCGGCTGCGGCGGTCTGCGCTTCCCGCAGGCGGAGAAGGTCAGGGCGGGAGGCAGGAGGCAGAGGGCGAAGAACAGAAGGGAAGAGAGATTCTTCGCGCGTCGCGCGTACGGCCTTTTCACTTTCGCCTTGTGCCTTGTGCCTTGTGCCTTCATCAGAGGACGTAGCGGCTGAGGTCCTGGTCTTTGACGATGTCGGAGATGGTGCGGCCGACGTACTCGGCGTCGATGAGCTGCCGCTTGGGCTCGAGGTCGGGGCCTTCGAAGCTGATCTCGTCGAGCACCTTCTCCATGATGGTGTGGAGGCGGCGCGCGCCGATGTTCTCGGTCTGCTCGTTGACGCGGACGGCGAAGCGCGCGAGCGCGTCGATGGCGTCCTCGGCGAAGTCGAGCTCGATGCCCTCGGTCTCCAGGAGGGCCTTGTACTGTTTGACGAGCGAGTTCTTCGGCTCGGTCAGGATGCGTTTGAAGTCTTCGAGCGTGAGCGAGTCGAGCTCGACGCGGATGGGGAAGCGCCCCTGCAACTCCGGGATGAGGTCGGAAGGCTTCGAGACGTGGAAGGCGCCGGCGGCGATGAAGAGGACGTGGTCTGTGCGCACCATCCCGTAGCGCGTGTTGACGGTCGTGCCCTCGACGATGGGCAGGAGGTCGCGCTGCACGCCCTCGCGCGAGACGTCCGGGCCGGAGCCGGAGTTCTCGCGGCCGGCGATCTTGTCCAGCTCGTCGAGGAAGATGATGCCCGAGGACTCGACGCGCTCCAAAGCCGCGCGCGCGACGGCGTCCATGTCCACGAGCCGCTCCTCCTCCTCCTGTATGAGATACTCCAGGGCCTCGTCCACGCGCATGCGCTGCCGCTTGGTGCGCCCCTGGAAGAGGTTGCCGAGCATGTCCTTCATGTTGATGCCCATCTCCTCGACGCCCTGCGGGCCGGCGACTTCGATGGTGGGAAAACTCTTCTCGCGCACCTCCATCTCGACGAGGCGTTTGTCGAGCTTGCCCTCGCGCAACTGCGCGCGCAGTTTCTCGCGCGTCTTCTGGAACTGCTCGTCGCGGTCGGCGCCGGCGGGCTCCGCGGCCGGGTCCGCGTCGGCGTCGAAGTCGTAGAAGTTCGAAGTCGAGCGCGGCGGGAGGAGCAGGTCGAGGACGCGCTCTTCGGCGTTGTTCTCGGCCTTCTCGGCGACCTCGTCGATCTTCTCCTCGCGCACCATGTCCACGGCGATCTCGGTCAGGTCGCGGATCATGCTCTCCACGTCGCGGCCGACGTAGCCGACCTCCGTGAATTTCGACGCCTCGACCTTGAGGAAGGGCGAGTTGGACATGCGCGCGAGGCGGCGCGCGATCTCGGTCTTGCCGACGCCGGTCGAGCCGATCATGATGATGTTCTTGGGCATCACGTCGGCGGCCATCTCGGGCGGGAGCTTCTGGCGGCGGACGCGGTTGCGCAGGGCGATGGCGACCGCGCGCTTGGCCGCGTTCTGCCCGACGACGTGCTTGTCGAGCGCGGCGACGATCTGCCGCGGGGTCAACTCGTCGAGCCGAGACTCCTCTTCGACCTCGCCTGAAAGGTAAATCACCATTGACGAAAAACTCTTGTCTTACGGCGGCCCCGCGCCCGCGGGTTCGGGCAGACGGCGCGGCGGCTCAAATCTCTTCGATGACGATGTTCTGGTTCGTGTAGATGCATATTTCGCCGGCGATCTGCAGGGCGCGCTCGGCGATCTCTCTCGCGCTCAGCTCGGTGTGTTCCAGCAGCGCGCGCGCGGCGGCGAGGGCGTAAGGCCCGCCGGAGCCGATGGCGAGCACGCCGCCGTCCGGCGCGATCACGTCGCCGTTGCCGGAGAGGAGGAAAGAGCTCTTCTCGTCCGTGACGATGAGGAGCGCCTCCAGGTGGCGCAGAATCTTGTCCGTGCGCCACTCCTTGCTGAGTTCGACGGCGGCGCGCTCGAGGTTGCCGTGGAACTGTTCGAGCTTGCCCTCGAAGCGCGCGAGGAGCGAGAAGGCGTCGGCGGAGGCCCCTGCGAAGCCCGCGAGAATCTTCTCGTTGTAGAGCCGCCTGACCTTGCGCGCCCCCGTCTTCATGACCGTGTCGCCGAGCGTGACCTGGCCGTCGCCCGCGAGCGCGACGCGGCCGCCGCGTCGCACGAGGAGGATGGTGGTACTGCGTATCTTGCTTTCGGGGCGGCTCATAGCGTAAGGGTAGCACTATAGAAAGCGGCGAGAAGTGAAGTCAAGCGAGGCACGGAGTCGGCGCGGGGGGCACTCGAATCCTTGAGCCCGCGCGCCCGAACGGACACGCGGGAAGATTTGGGTTATCATGAGTTCACGGAGGTGTTAAGAGAGTTTGGGCGCCGCGAGACCTTTCATAGGCATCACCATGCGCCACGAGCTGGAGACGGAGAGGTTCTACCTCGCGCGTTATTACGGCGAGGCGGTGGCCGCCGCCGGGGGGGTGCCCGTACACATCCCTCTCATCCCGGACCCGGAGTTGATCGGCGCCCTCGTAGGGAGGCTGGACGGCGTGCTTCTGCCCGGCAGCGCCTCGGACGTAGACCCTCTGCGCTACGGGCGGGAGCCCCACGTGAAACTGGGGCCGGTGCACCCGCTCAAGGACGAGACAGACCTGCTCGTGTTGAAGGAGGCCGAAGAGAGGAGTCTGCCGCTCCTGGCCATCTGCTTCGGGATGCAGGTCTGGAACGTCTACAGGGGGGGGAGCCTGATCCAGGACATCGCTTCCGAGGTGCCCGGGGCACACAAACACGAACAGGGCGCCCCGCGCGACAGACGCTCACACCAAGTCAAAATACGGCCGGAGAGCCTTCTGTCGAGCCTGGCGGGGGAGTCGGGGGCGCTGGTCAACAGCCACCACCACCAGGCTCTGGAACAGGTCGGCGAAGGCTTGCAGGCGTCGGCCTGGAGTTCGGACGGGCTGGTCGAAGCGGTCGAGGACTTGAGAGAAGGTCGTTGGGCTCTGGGGGTGCAATGGCATCCTGAGATAGGCTGGGAGAGGGACAGGCTCTCGTCTAAGATTTTCAGTTCATTTCTCCACGCGGCAACTCTGCGGGCGTCCGATAACGTCGAGAGTTTGAGCTATAAGTGAATATTTGCTATTTAAAAGTCTGGAGGGAAAGGCTTTGAAGAGTGTGCACAAGATCGTGTTGGGGATTGAAAAGCTTTGTAGAGAGCGGGCTGATTTAATAAAGGGTGGAGGAGTTGGGCTGGTCTGTAATCAGGCTTCGGTCGATCATGACCTACGCCACTCCGCCGATGTGCTCAAGTCCGTAGAGGGCTTGCAACTGACGACGCTTTTCGGCCCGCAGCACGGAATCCGGGGCGACGTACAGGACAACATGGTCGAGACGCCGCACACGCTCGACGTCGAGACAGGACTGCCCGTCTATTCCCTCTACAGCGAGACGCGTGAGCCCACCGAAGAGATGCTCGGGGACGTGGACATTCTCGTCTGCGACCTACAGGATGTCGGATGCCGCATATACACTTTCGTCTACACAATTGCGAACTGTATGCGCGTGGCTCGCAGGCTCGGCAAGCGCGTGATCGTCTGCGACCGGCCGAATCCGATAGGCGGCGTCGCGGTCGAGGGCAATCTGCTTGAGTCCGGCTTCGAGTCGTTCGTAGGGCAGTTCCAACTGCCTACGCGCCACGGGATGACGGCCGGCGAACTTTCGAAGATGTTCAACGAGCATTGGGGGATCGGCTGTGACCTTGAGGTCTTGACCATGGACGGCTGGTCGCGCGAACTCTGGTTCGACGAGACGGACGCCCGGTGGGTTCTGCCTTCGCCCAACATGCCTACGCTCGACTCGGCGACTGTTTTTCCGGGCACGGTGCACCTGGAAGGCACGCAGGTGTCAGAAGGGAGGGGGACGACGCGCCCTTTCGAGCTGGTCGGAGCCCCTTACGTGGAGGCAGGGGTGTTCGCCAGAAAACTCGAATCTATAGGGCTGCCCGGCGTCCGTTTCCGCCCTACGAATTTTCTGCCGACTTTTCAGAAACATGCCGGCACGACCTGCGGAGGGGTGCAGATACACGTGTTAGACCGGCTCGAACTTCGTCCGGTCGTCACGGGCCTGGCGGTCGTAAAGACCTGCTTTGACCTTTATGGGGAGGATTTTCGTTGGAAGGAGCCGCCCTACGAATACGTCTTCGATAAGAACCCGTTCGACGTGATATCCGGCACAGACCGCCTACGAATCTCGATTGAGCAGGGGGATTCTCTGGAGGATTTGGAGCGTTCGTGGCGTGCGGAACTGTTAGAGTTTGAGGGTGTACGGCAGAAGTATCTGCTGTATTAATCTTCAAAAGTCAGAATTGGGTCGGTGCTGGGGTGGAAAAGTGCCGGAGGACGGCATAGATAGTCTACAGATTGGGGCATGCTCAACTGAAATCTGAAGTTTGTCGTCCCGCCGACAGCTAAAGAATAACTTGAAAGGCGAATCAAACCTTAAAGTCAAACATTATCTCTCGAACGTCAAAACGAAATGAAGACAGACTATTTGGCGAATCTGGATGGTTTGATAGATGAATGCGGGAGCCTTCACGGACATATCTGCCCGGGCCAGGTTCTGGGTGTTAGAATGGCTCTCCTCGGGTGCCAGTTGACGGGTATAAGAGACCCACGTGGCGCTGAACGAAAAAGTCTTCTCGTCTGGGTTGAGATTGACCGTTGCGTCACGGACGCGATCAGCGCGGTGACGGGAGTGAGACTCGGGAAGAGAAGTCTCAAGTTTCTGGATTACGGCAAGGTGGCGGCGACTTTTCTAAACCTTCCGGAGGGTCGCGCCTTCAGAATCGTGGCGAAGGATGAGTCGAGGGAACTGGCAGACGCACTTCATCCGGCAAACAAAGATAAGAAAGAGCGGCAGATGTCAACCTACAGGGAGGCGGATGCGTCTCTCCTATTCAAAGTTGAATCCGTCCGCCCCGTTTTAGACGACTTTGAAATGCCTGGAAGGCCGCGCAGGCGTATAATCTGCGAAATGTGCGGCGAGGGGGTCAACGACGGGCGGGACGTATCGGATGCCTTGAATCGGAGGGTCTGCCGCTCCTGTGCCTTTGGCGGTTATTATCAGCAGATTAGTCACAAAGGCATGGGAGCGTCCGATAACCAATCCACCCTTCCTTCGTTCATTAAGACATTTTAGAAATACTGTTTTTAGAAATACTGTTGATACAGGAGGGGTCTATGAGCCCTTGGCTGGTCGGTTTTCTGGGTTGGCTCATTCCGGGCCTCGGACACTTGATACAGGGGCGGGTCTTGAGAGGTGCCGTCAGTGCTCTGACGATCTTTTTGATGTTTGTCCTGGGGGTCTCCATAGGGGGACACATCTACGGCCTGAGAGAGACGGGCGAGGGGCTACTTTCGAGCCTTTTCGGCCTCTGCGACATGGGCTCGGGCGTCCTGTACCTTCTGTCGAAATTCGCCGGGCTGGCCGTTAACGAGCGCCCCGAACAGGCCACCTCCGAGTACGGCAGCGTCTTTCTGATGGTCTCGGGGCTGCTCAACCTCATCCTGGCGCTCGACGCGTTCGACATAAGGGCTGGGAGGAAGGCTTGATACACTTTACGCTGATGGTTCTCTTCGCGCTCCTCGTCGCGGTCGTCTTCGGGGTCGTCGGCCGCGAGGGGGAGGGCGGCCGCCTGCGCTACGGCCTGAAGATTTTCCTCGAGTTCGTCTGCGTCGGCTTCGCGCTGGCCTGGCTGCTCTACTTCGTGCCCTGGTAGACGCCTCCCGTACGCTTCGAACAAGGTGATGGGTTTAGTCGAAACTCAGGCCATCGTCCTACAGACGTATAAGCTGGCCGACGCGGACAAGATCGTCCTGTGCATGACGGAGAAGGCGGGGCTCGTGCGCGGCGTCGCGCGCGGCGCGAGGCGTCTGAAGAGTAAGTTCGGGGCCAGCCTTGAGCCCTTCACCCTCATACATTTGACCTTCTTCGAGAAGGAGACGCGCGAGCTTGTCACGATCAAGGGGGCGGAGATTATCAAGTCCTACTTCCAGGCATCCGGGAGCCCCGAAGCCTTCGGAGGACTCGTATACATCCTCGAACTCGTGAAGGAGTTCGCGCCCCCGCACCACGCCGACGAGAAACTCTTCAAAATGCTGCGCGCGTGCGTCGACTTCCTGGCCGGCGCGCCCGCGCGCGCGGCCGCCGTCAACGCCTACACGGAGCTTTGGACGCTGAGGCTGACGGGATTTCTGCCCGAGTTTAAGACCTGCGGGGACTGCGGCACGCCCCTCGGCGAATCCTTCCGAGGGGAGCGATACATCTCGCACGAGGGCGTCCTTTGGTGCCAGAACTGCCGAAAGGGCGGCGCGCAGCCCCTCGGGACGGAGGCTTATAAACTTCTCGCCTCGACGCGTCGTGAAAGCCCCGCGGACTGGTCGGAGAGCTTCGAAGGCGCCTCGGAGGAGAGCCGGCGTGTCGTTTCGGAGACCGCACGAAGGCTCGTCCGGAGGGCTCTTGAGAGGGAGCCGCGCGCGGGGAAGGCTTCCGCCTCCAAAAACATTTAGCTGGCGTGACCCGCGACGTCACGCGGGAGAGTCGAACCGGAGTTATTCCTTTGAGCAGACCCTGGAGAGCCATCGACTTGTACCTCGTCAGCGCCGCTCTGCCTTACGTACTGCTCTCGCTGACGATCCTCTCCGTAATCCTCTTAATACAGCAGACGGCCAGGTTCGCGGAGGTGCTGGGTTCGACGGAGACGCCCATGCACCTGACCCTCCAAGTGGCCGCGAACATTCTGCCGAGCATACTCATCTTCACGCTCCCGACCTCCGTCCTGGTGGGGACCGCCACAGGGTTCGGGCAGTTGGGACAGGACAGCGAGTTGGTCGCCATACGCGCGGCCGGCGTAGGGACTTTGAGGATCATCGCCCCCCTGATGTTTCTGGGGGCGCTCCTGAGCCTTCTGAACTTCTACGTAGCCTTCGGCCTCTCGCCGGTCTCCGCGCAGAACCTGAGGGACATAGGGCTCCAGGCGGCGCTCTACAGGCTGGAGTCGCCCGTGGAGCCGAGGAGTTTCTATACGGGGATGCCCGGCAAGGTCGTCTACGTGCGCGAGGGGGATAAAGAGAAAGGGCTCTGGGGGAAGATTTTCATACAGTGGGAGGAGGCGGGGGGCGTCCGCCTCGTGACTGCGAGGAGCGGGAGGCTGGACTTCTCGGGCGAGCAGGCGGAGCTGGTGCTGGAGGACGCGCTTTTGACGACGCTACCGCCCGGGGGCTTCGAAGCCTTCGCGAAGGGCGCGCACGTCACGATAGAGCGCTCGGCGAACATGCGCCTGAGGGACGAGCGTCTCGACCTGGGGAGGGGCTCGCTCACGAGGCGCATGCGCGAGCGCGAGCCGGAACTGGACGAGTTGGGATGGGCAGGTCTCCTGGAGAGGGCTCGAAGCGCGAAGAGCCCTTCGGTCGGCAGGGAAGCGTCTATCGTCCTGCACAGGAGGCTGACGCTGGCACTTTCGCCGATCATCTTCGCCTTTTTCGGCGCGGGGCTGGGGCTGAAGGTCGTGCGCGGGGGGCGTTCGAAAGGAGTTCTGCTCTCCCTGACGGCCATGCTGCTCTACTACCTGCTCTCGCTAGCGGGGGAGCAACTCGGGCGCGCGGGGACTGTCCAGCCGATTCTGGGCTCCTGGCTCGCCTTCTTCATGGCCGTGTGCGCGGGGTTCCTGCTCCTTTTCAAGAGGCGTTGGTCTTTCACCTTCACCATTTATAGACCCGGGGGGAGGCCTCTGAGGGCTCCGGAAGGGGTGGATGATGCGAAGGCCGGGGGGCGTTACGTCGCACTGCTCGGCCTGCTCGACAAGAGCATCTTTAAGTCTCTGGCGGCAAACTTCCTGTTGGTCGTCTCGGCGCTGGTCTCGATCTTCCTGATCTTCACCCTCTTCGAGCTGATCAGATTCATCGCGGCGCACGGCACGGCGCCTGCCCTGATCGTGCGCTACCTTCTATACCTTCTGCCCTTCGCCTGTATCGCCGTGACGCCCGTCGGGACACTTTTGTCTTCGCTCGTCACGTTCGCGCTGATGCTGAGGCGGAACGAGTCGGTCGCGTGGTGGTCGAGCGGGCAGAGCGTCTACCGTTTCCTCCTACCCGGCCTTTTTTTCGCGAGCCTCCTCGGCGCGTGCGTCTGGCTTTTGCAGGATAAGGTCATGCCCGAAGCCAACCGCAGGCAGAACGCCCTGCGCGGGGTGATTCGGAGTGGGGGGGCGCAGGCGGAGGCGCAGAAGGGGCGTCGCTGGGTCGCGAGCGCCGATTCCAGGCGGATTTACAATTACAGCCCGAGCGGCCCGGGGGGAGAGTTGGCAGACCTTGTGGTCTTTAATTTCGACCGGGAGGCCCTGCACCTGGAGAGAATATATCTGGCGCCGTCGGCCGCGCCTGCGGGCGACATGACCCTGGAGATGCGTGAGGCGGAGTTGATAGATTTCGGCGGCGGGAGGGTTGCTTACGCGCACGAGTCGCGCGTTTCGGTCGAGGCGGAGGCTTTCGAGGCATTCAACTCCGGCCTTAACCGCCCGATGGAGTTCAGCTTTGAGGACTTAAGCGTTTACATAAAAGCGCTTAAGGAGCGCGGGGTCAACGTGCAGCCGCTCGCCGTCGCGCTCCAGCGCCGCCTGGTCGAGCCCTTCCTCCCGCTCGTCATGATCCTCGTCGGCTCCCCCCTCGCCTTCGTCTTCGGCAGACGCGGCACTCTGCTCGCACTCTGCTTCGGGATAGGGGTCGGGCTCCTCTTCCTGGGGCTGATGAGCGTGGCTCAGCAGGTGGGCTCAAGTGGCCTCATCTCCACACACATCGCGGCCTGGGCCCCGCCGGCGCTCTTCTCCGCGGCAGGACTCTACATGCTCTCGCGCACGCGGACCTGAGGGCACTCGAAATCGCCCGCCAAAACAGACAGGCGTGTGGGCCGCGCTTGACGCGGCCCACACGCCTGTCTACTGTCGCCCACCTCTCCTAATGCCGGAAGGTCTTAGGTTCCGGTCTCCCAACTGGAGAGGTATTCCACCTGCTCGGGCGTGAGCGTGTCGATGCTGATCCCGAGCGCCTTCAGCTTGAGGCCGGCGATCTCCGTGTCGACCTCCTCGGGGAGTGTGTGCACGCCCGGCTTGAGATCGCCACGATGCTTTACGAGGTACTCGGCCGACAGCGCCTGGTTCGCGAAACTCATGTCCATGACGCTGGCCGGGTGCCCCTCCGCCGCCGCGAGGTTGATGAGGCGGCCTTCGCCGAGGACTATAACTCGACGCCCTGTCTCGTTAACGGTGAATTCCTCCACGAAGGGGCGCAGGTTGGCCGGCGGCTTCGACATCTCGCGCAAGGCGACGAGGTTCAGCTCCAGGTCGAAATGGCCGCTGTTGCAGACGACGGCCCCGTCCTTCATCCTTGCGAAGTGTGCGCCGTCGATGACGTGCCTGTTTCCCGTGACGGTGATGAAGATGTCGCCGATGGCGCTGGCTTCGTTCATAGGCATCACGCGGAAGCCGTCCATCACCGCCTCGATGGCCTTGATCGGGTTGATTTCCGTGACGACTACGTTGGACCCGAGGCCGCGCGCACGCATCGCGACACCCTTACCGCACCAGCCGTAGCCGACGACCACGACGGTCCTGCCGGCCAGGAGGATGTTCGTGGCGCGTATGATCCCGTCGATGGTGGACTGTCCTGTGCCGTAGCGGTTGTCGAAGAAGTGCTTGGTCTGCGCGTTGTTTACGGCGATGGAGGGGAAGGGGAGGACGCCGGCCTGCTCCATCGCCTGTAGGCGCACGATGCCGGTCGTCGTCTCCTCTGTCGTCCCGATGATCTCGTCCTTCTGTTCGCCGCGCTCCTTGAGGAGGGTCGCGACGACGTCGGAGCCGTCATCAATGATGATCTGCGGGCGGGAGTCGAGCGCCGTGCGCACGTGCCTGTTGTAGGTCTCCGTGGATTCACCTTTGATCGCGAAGACGGGCACGCCCCAGTCGGCCACGAGCGAGGCCGCCACATCGTCCTGCGTGGAGAGCGGGTTCGAGGCGATCAGAATTGACTCGGCGCCCCCAGCCTGTAGAGTCCTTACGAGGTTCGCCGTCTCAGTCGTCACGTGCGCACAGGCTACGATACGTACGCCCTCTAGAGGCTTATCGGTCGCGAATTTCTCGCGTATGAGGCGCAGAACCGGCATCTCGCGCTCGGCCCATTCGATACGCTTCTTACCCTCTGCGGCCAGACCTATATCCTTGATGTCAAACTCTGCGGCGCTTTTTGTGCTCATTTTTTTGCCTTTGGGAAATCGGAGACCTTCTAAAGGGTTAGATTTTTGCTGCCTCACGCAGCTCTTGAGAGCGGTCTGTAAGCTCCCAGCTAAAGCCTTCTTCGTCGCGGCCGAAATGCCCGTAAGCCGCTGTCTGTCTATAGATTGGGCGTCTTAACTTGAGAGTTTCGATGATGCCATGAGGCGTCAGACGGAAATGTTCGCGGACGAGGTTCGAGAGGTCGGACTCGCTTATGCGCCCGGTGCCGCCCGTATCTACAAGGACGGAGACGGGCTCTGCGACGCCAATCGCGTATGCCAGCTGTACGAGGCAGCGCTCGGCCAGCCCAGCCCCCACAATGTTTTTGGCGATATACCGGGCCATGTACGCGGCGGAGCGGTCTACCTTGGTCGGGTCCTTCCCAGAGAAGGCGCCCCCGCCGTGCGGTGCATACCCGCCGTACGTGTCGACGATGATCTTTCTACCGGTCAGACCCGCGTCCCCCTGCGGGCCGCCGACGACGAAGCGTCCCGTGGGGTTTATGTGATATTTCGTCGTCTTGTCGAGCAGTTCACCGGGGACCGTCGCGCGTATGACCTGTTCTTCGATCTCTTCGCGAAGTTGCTCGTTCGAAACTTCAGGGGAATGCTGTGTGGAGATGACGACGGCGTCGATGCGGAAAGGGCGTCCATCCCTGTACTCGACCGTAACCTGAGATTTGCCGTCGGGGCGCAGATACGGAAGTGCTTCCGAGCGCCTGGCCTCCGCGAGACGGCGGGAGAGTTTATGCGCCAACTGTATCGGGAGGGGCATCAACTCCGCGGTCTCGTTGCAGGCGAACCCGAACATGAGCCCCTGGTCGCCTGCGCCGCCCGTGTCGACGCCCATGGCGATATCCGGAGACTGTTTATCGATAGCAGTCAGGACGGAGCAGGTGTCGCAGTCGAAGCCGTATTTGGCGCGCGTGTAACCTATTTCTCTAACGGTTTCACGTGCCACTTGCGAGAAGTCGATCTGGGCGTTGGTTGTGATCTCGCCGGCAATTACGACCAGACCCGTCGTCACGAGCGTCTCGCAAGCGACACGTCCGGTGCTATCCTCTGAAAGGACCGCGTCGAGGACGGCGTCAGAAATTTGGTCGGCTATTTTATCTGGATGGCCTTCGGTGACGGATTCAGAGGTGAAGAGATAACTGCCGGAGTTGCTCAATTGCTAAATGCCTCCTGTGGTCTGTTTGGAAAGAGTTACTCAGGACAAAAGAACGCGTAATGTAGCAACACGTGTCGATCAATGTCAAGGAACCGCGGGTTTTTAATCGTTCACGCCCGAGTTGGTTTTGGACTTGCGGCGGTCCCAGTCTGGTAGATAGCAATAAGACATAAGATTCATTATCGGACTCTGGCTTTATATATCTCATCGTCAAGGATACTTACCTCTCCCTTCTCGTTCCGACACACCGCTTGCAAAATTACCCTTTATTCTTTACAACTCTAATCGCACCCTTTCGGATGCTTTTGCTCATGGTTAATAAAATCGAAAACAGCTCCAGCCGTCAGAAATTACCTTCCGGGACAGAAGCCAATATCAGAAAAGTTCTGTCCGTCCTCCCCAAAGAACATCTGAGGGGGCTCGAACGCCTACGTCTGGTCGATTCAATCTCAGACCCGAGGCTACGCAATACACAGTTGAAACAGACACAGTTACCGGGTCTCTACCACCCCCGACAGGGTGCACAGCCCGCCTGGATTGAAGTCGCACTCGACGTCCTTCTCCCGAAGGATGCGCCTTTCCACAAGAGGCTTCTTCCAAGGCTGTCGTTCAAAGCGAACATGGCCGCCGTGATCTTCTCACTCGTAGGCCAGCATCATTACCTGACGCTGCGCCACTCCGTGAAGAAAGGCCAGCTCGAATCCTCCATCAGAACCTACACGGAGAGACATCTCAAGAAGTGGAATGAAAAGGAGCACACACTTCGTGCCAGGCTCTTCAAACCGCTCCAGCCGACCTTCGAACGTTGGGCACAGAGTCTACAGCGGAGGGCAAAAAAGGGCGGGCGAACTTCTTAGCACACTAGAAACGTGCTGGAAATGCTTTACGCGTCACCTAAGAATTCTCCAACTCTCGCAAAAGCGTTTTCAGAGCCTCTACAATCTCACCCTTTTCCACCTCTGACTTCTGGAATCTCACCTCAACTCTTACATTAGGGAACGGCAGGTGATACTTGAAGGTAAAAGGCTTAGTAAGCTCTCCGTTCCCTTCCTTAAACTTACGCTCTCGAATTAGCGCCCGCGCCTCATCCCGCGTAAAATCCTTATTCGCAAGCGCATTGATCGTCCCACGCATCGTTTCCGTGTCGGGCTGTCTGACTATCTGTAAGAGCAGGGACTTGACGTTGATGTCGGCGCGCCGACATTCTTCACGTATTTCCTCAGGTATCGCGGCCAGCGAGATGGCCTCAGTCACAGTGGTGCGACTCTTCCCGACCTTCTTCGAGACCTCCTCATGCGTGTAGCCGTACCGTTGACAGAGCGCCGCAAGTCCGTCAGCCTCTTCCCAGGGAGTTAAATCCTTCCGCTGCATGTTCTCGATGAGCGCAATCTCCGCGACCGCCGCCTCGTCCACGTCCATCTCTATACACGGAACTTCCCTGAGGCCCGCGGCGCAGGCGGCGCGCCACCTGCGCTCCCCAGCGATAATCATCCAGCGCCCCTTCTGCTGGGTCGGCTTTACCAGTAGCGGCTCTAAAACGCCCTTCTCCTTGACGGATGTCGTCAACTCAGTCAAGTCACCTATCTCGACGCGCGGCTGCTCCGGATTCGGGTCGAGTGCTTCCACGGCGATCAGACGGCCTATCGTTGTCGGGCTCTGGCTCGACAGTTCCTCGACGTAATGCGCGTCGTGCCTCATACGTATCCCCGCCGGAAGTCCTCTTCTAGACACGTTGCATCACCTCTTCACAAAGTTTTGCATATTCGCTGGCGCCTGTAGACTGCGGCGCAAACGTGAAGATCGATTCTTTATAAGCCGGAGCCTCTTCGAGACGCACGCTCTTGGTGATAACCGTCTCAAAAACCTGCTGTCCGAAGACTGTCCTGATCTGCTCGTACACTTCCCTCGCCAAAGTCGTCCGTTTATCAAAAAGAGTCACCAGCACACCTAGCACGCGCAGATCCGGGTTCGGCCTTGCCTTCACCTTTTCGATAGTCTCCAGAAGGTCATCCGTCCCTTCGAGCGCATAAAACGAAGACTGTATAGGGATTAAGACGTGTGTCGAGGCGACGAGCGCGTTCACGGTTATCAGACCCAGCGTCGGCGGCGTGTCGATGAAGATTGTATCGTAACGGCCGGCGATGCGCTCCAGACGATCCTTCAGACGAAACGGCGCGTCGAAGTCCCCCACCAGCTTCGATTCAAGTTTAGCCAGACTTATCCTCGCAGGAATTATCTCCAAACCCACGACGGCCGTAGTGTATGTGTAAGCGGAAAAATCTTCCTGCCCGTCCACCATCAACTCGTAAGCAGAAGCCCCTATCGAACGCGGGTCCAGGAAAGAGATGGAACTGTTGCCCTGCGGATCCAAGTCGAGCAGAAGTACGCGTCTTCCACGTTGCGCGAATGCCGCGGCGAGATTGATCGTGGTCGTGGTCTTCCCGACCCCGCCCTTCTGATTGGCTATTGCGATGACAGTGCTCAAAGAAGGTTGTCCCGGTCAGAAGATTTAAGAACTACATCGGCAGGTCGCCGGCCTCGCCGATTACGTCGGGCCATTCCTCCTCGGAGCCCGAAACGCTCTCCTCTTCCCCGCTCGCGACAGTATTCCGTGACGCCCTGATCACCTCTTCGTTGACGAAAATGGGGCAATCGACCCGCAAAGCCAGCGCGATGGCGTCCGAAGGGCGCGCGTCAATCATGACGGACTCCCCGCCTCTGTCTTTCATGTTAATCGTGGCGAAGAACGTGTTGTCGCGCAACTCCGTGACGACGACGCGCTCGACGCTCGCGCCCATCTCAAGGATGACGTTACGCAGGAGGTCGTGCGTCATCGGCCTCTGCGGCGAGATTTTCTCTATCTCTAGAGCGATGGCGTTGGCCTCATACGCGCCGACCCAGATGGGTAACATCGTCTCACTGTTGACGTCTTTGAGAATGATGATAGGCGTCCCGCTGCTCGGGTCCATCATTAAACCTCTTATTTTAACTTCGATCTCCATAGAAACCTCTACTAACGTCTAAACCTTTTGCAGAATTTGGCCGAAGAGGCTGTGCGTCTTCGCCTCAGTCACACGAACCTTCAAGACCTTCCCTATGAATTCCCCGCCCGCGCCGAAATTGACGACTTTATGACAGGTCGTATGCCCTGTGAGATCGCTCTTCGACCTTGCACTGAAACCCTCAGCTAAAACCTCAACTACTTTACCAACATAACTTTCGTAAATCTTACTCTGTATGGACATTTGCAGACGTTCGAGGGCAAGAAAGCGTCGGGTCTTCTCGTCCGAGTTGACGTCATCAGCCAATTTGGCGGCGGGAGTGCCGCGCCGCCTCGAATATTTGAAGATATACATGCCGTGAAACTCGCACTTTTCTGCCAGCCTCAAAGTATCCTCAAATTCTTCGTCCGTCTCACCCGGGAACCCGACTATTATGTCACTAGTAAGGGAGATTTCTCGCCGCGAGTTCTTGACGGCCGCGACCCTCTCAAGATATTCCTCGATTTTATGCCCCCTGCGCATTGCTCGCAGGACTCGGTCGTTACCCGACTGTACCGGCAGATGCACCCAGTTACAAAGATTTTCGTACTCCTCAATCGCCTTTACAATGTCCGCGTGGAAATCCCTCGGGAAGGAGGTCGTAAACTTTACGCGCGGCATACCTGTCGAGGCGACTGCACGTAGAAGCCTGGAAAAGGGCGTAGCCCCCGCAAACCCTTCCAGACCTGTCTCGACCTTCGGACGGTAACTGTTAACGTTCTGCCCTATGAGTTGGACTTCCTTGTAACCTTCGTCTATGAGTCTCTTGACCTCTTCAACGACCTCGAATGCCGGGCGGCTACGTTCGCGACCGCGCGAATACGGTACAATACAATAGGTACAGAATTTATTACACCCCTCGATAATCGGGACGAAGGCGACGTGTTTTGAATGACGGACAGTCGGCGAGATTTCGAAAGCCTCCCCGACCTCACGCCCGTCCAGATCGATGACACGCCTCTCGCCCTCTCTCAAACGCTCCAAAAGGCTCGGAATCCTGTCCGTGGCACCCGTGCCTGCGACCAGTTGGACGGAAGAGGAACTGTTGAAAATGGATTCACCTTCGAGCTGTGCCACACACCCCATGACCCCTACTAAGGGCTGACTGCCGGTTCGAGCACGTTTGATCTCATTCACCCTCCTAAATACTTTCTGCTCAGCCTTTTCGCGGATCGAACAGGTGTTGAGAAGAATGACATCGGCGGACTCGGCGGCATCCGTCAGATGGAACCCGTCCGCGCGGAGCTTCGCGGCCACGCGCTCCGAATCAGACACGTTCATCTGGCAGCCGAAAGTCTCAATGTGGACGCTCAACCTACTCATTTATAAACCTCTGCACCCCAGTTTATCAGAATTGATTGGGGTCAGGAGATAAAGTTCAACCAAAAGGCCGCCTCAGGTCCGGCGACAACAGAGCCGCAAAAACACCGTTAACGCTTAATAGCTTAAGCCCTTTCTTATTAAGAAAGGGCTTAAGCTATTAAGCGTTCCGCCATTTTACTCCCACTCTATCGTACTCGGCGGCTTTGAGCTCACGTCGAAAACTACACGATTAATGCCCCTCACCTCAGAAATCAGACGCGTGGAGATGCGCCCTAGGACGTCGTGCGGAAGCCGCGCCCAGTCGGCCGTCATCCCGTCGACGCTCGTCACCGCCCGAACTGCCAAGACGCGCTCATACGTCCTGAAATCGCCCATCACTCCCACCGTCGAAACCGGTAAAAGCACCGGGAATGCTTGCCAGACGCTCTCATACAGTTGTGCGAGCTTCAACTCCTCTTCGATTATTAAATCGGCCGCCCTGAGTAATTTCAGATGCTCTTCGGTGACCTCACCCAGTATCCTCACGGCGAAACCGGGACCGGGGAAAGGATGTCTACCGAGAAAATCTTCGGGTATCCCCAGGTCTCGACCTATCGTTCGAACCTCGTCTTTGAAAAGCTCTCTGAGGGGCTCGATGAGTCTAAGATTCATACGCTCGGGCAGCCCTCCCACGTTATGGTGGCTCTTGATAACGGCGGAAGGCCCCCGCACGGAGATGGACTCGATCACGTCCGGGTACAAAGTGCCCTGTACGAGATATTTGACACCCCCCAGCCTCTTCGCCTCCTTCTCGAAAATTTCAATAAAAACCCTGCCGATGATCCTCCTCTTCTCCTCCGGATCGACGACGCCTTTCAGCGCGCCGAGGAACTCATTTGCGGCCTTTACGCCGACGACATTCAGGCTCATCTTTCGCTGAAACAGAGCACACGTGGTGTCAAATTCCCCTTCCTTGAGCAGCCCCGTGTCTACAAAGATGCATGTCTGCTGTTCCCCAATCGCCTCGTGGACGAGCGACGCCGCGACCGTCGAATCCACACCGCCCGAGAGCCCACAAATGACCTTCTCCGTGCCTACCTGGCTGCGAATTTTGGCGACCTGCTCGCCGATAATAGATTGCGGTGACCAGTCCGCCTTCGCCCCGCACACTTTGAAGATAAAGTTTTGCAGAATCTCTTTTCCGAAGGGCGTGTGTGCCACTTCGGGGTGAAACTGGACGCCGTATATGCGCCCGCTTAACCCCTCGAAAGCGTTAAGCGCATCGGCCGTTCGGGCCGTCACGCGAATGCCCTCCGGGACGCTGAGGACGTGGTCGCCGTGGCTCATCCAAACGTCCATTTCGGCCGGCAACCCGTTGAAAATAGGACTGTTTTGATCCGTGACCAGCAGGCGCGCGTACCCGTACTCCCTGTTCGACGAAGGGCGTACTTCCCCACCCAACTCCGAGGCGATCACCTGTAAACCGTAGCAGATACCCAGGATCGGGCATTGAAACACGTCGAGCAGGCCGTAGGAGAGTTTTGGGGCGTCGGCGTCATAAACCGAGGCGGGCCCCCCCGAAAGGATAATCCCTTTCGGCGCCCGTGCGAGTATGGCCTCTTTTGGGGTGTCGAAAGGCAAAATCTCGCAATAGACGTTTGATTCTCTCACCCGCCTGGCGATTAATTGTGTGTATTGAGAACCGAAGTCCAGTATCAGTATAGTGTCGTGTTGCACGGGTTGCTTGCTCAAAAGCCTGCCTCCTCCGTAGACTAACGCTTACCGTACGTGTGGCTCAATTGTTCGCGCGTGATTATAGTTTGTCGAATTATGATTAGCCAATACCGGAAAAGCCTTCATCAAAAACAGATGAAAGTACACACGGCCCCCAGAATTACACGAAGCAGCCTGAGAATTTTTGCGGGGACATTGGTCCTCCTGTTGCTGCCGCACCCGGCGTTATCGGACTCGGGGGCAGGGCAGAATCTGGCCGACCTAGCCAGACCTGTATACGTCCGTTGGCTATTCAAGGCGGAGGAGGTAACAAATCTCACGCCCGCTGCGGACAACGAACGCGTCTACTTGCCGCTGGGTAACGGTTCCATCGTTTCCGTGCGGCTGTCTGACGGGGGGCTCGTCTGGAAGAGTGAAGTGGGAGGGGCTTTATCGGCCTCGCCCGCGGTCGATAACAGAAACGTCTTCGTCGCTTCGGAGAGCCTTCCGACCCCTAAATCAGTCTACCCGCAGGCTACAGGCGTCCTGCGTGCTTTGAGTCGGCAGAGCGGTCTGACTTCCTGGATGCGCACGCTGCCCTCCCCCGTCAGAGGGGTCGTTTATATGACCGCCCAAAACCTTTTCGTCACTTCTTCCGACGGGCGAATATACGCCCTCAAGAAAGAGACGGGTGAGATCAGCTGGATCAAGTACAACTCTTCCACATTCAGCACTCTAAACTTGCTAGACGCTCAAACACTATACGCCTGTGATACTTACGGAGATATCGTTTCTATTGAATTACAGAATGGAGCGACCGTCTGGCGTTATCGGACGAGGAAATCTTTGAGCGCGTCGGTCGCCGTCTACGGGAGTATGGTTTACGCGGGCACCGCGGACGGGTTCGTCTACGCGATAGACAGGACGACGGGGCGACTCAGGTGGCGTGTGCGGGCGGGCGCCGCGATACAGGCCATCTTGGCGGGTGAGAAGTGGGTTCTCGTCACCTCTTTAGACAATTTCGTCTACTGCCTCTCGCCGCAGAATGGGGCGAAAGTCTGGAAACGACAATTGGCGGGGAGGGTCACCGCCCCGCCCCTCGTCCTTAACAACCACGTGCTGCTCGCCCCTCTAGTCGGCGACGAGTGCGTGGTGCTCAATCTTGAAGACGGGAAGAAAGTTAACAGTATTTACGTCGGCGAGGATAACAACACGGAGGCCGCGCCCCTGCTCACGACGGACGCGCTTATATTGACGACCCGGGAAGGGTTGCTGGCGTTGACGAACAACGCGCAGACGCCTGGCTCGCCTTGAAGGGGCGCACTCCGCGCACAAATTACTCACTCCTCGGCGGGGCGCGAACGGAAAAGCGCAAAGATGCGGAAAAGGATTCCGTGCAGCACGTACACGAGGACTATCGTCAGGAGGACGTAACGCGAGAAGAGCCAGACGAGCATGCCCACGGCGGCGATGAGCGGAAGGACTTTGATGCTGCTGCGCTTCCCCGCCCCGAGAGTCTTGAAACTGGAATAACGAATCGTACTTACCATCAGCGCCCCGAGCACCGCGACCACCCCCATCAGGATGCCTGCGTAGAGGGGAGAATAATCGCCCCCGTACGTCAGCAGCGGGCTCGGCGCGAAATGTATGAGCGCGGCGAGCAGCCCGGCCGCCGCGGGGATCGGAAGTCCCAGAAAGCTCTTCTTATCGACCTTCGCGCTCCCCTCCGCGAGTGTGCGCGGCCGCGTCGCCTGCACGTTGAACCTCGCGAGCCTCAGGGCGCCGCAGATCAGGAACATGAAAGAGAGGAACCAGCCGAGTTTGTGGAGTTGGCTGCCGTCGGCGAACGTCGAGCCGTAGCCCCACGCGTAGACGAGCACGGCGGGGGCGATGCCGAAGGTGAGCACGTCGGCAATGGAGTCGAACTGGATGCCGATCTCCGTCGTCGTCTTCGTGAGCCGCGCGATCCTGCCGTCGAGCGTGTCGAACAGAATCGCCCAGCCGATGGCGCGCGAGGCGTTATCGAAGTGCATCGTGGCGGCCGCGATCTTCTGCGCCGCCACCCCTTCCAGGGGCTCCCCCAAAGACACACCGTCCAGCATCTGGAAGCCGCGCAGCGCGGCCATGACCGCGAAGTAGCCCATGCCGACGTTGGCGGCCGTGAAGGCGGAGGGCAGAAGGTAGAGCCCCTTCTTAATCCCGCGCCGCCCCCTGACCTCTTCTGACGGGGCTTCCACGGAGCCCTGCGCTTCACTCGCCATCGAGGCACCTCCCGATCACCGTCACGCCGCCGCTCACGCGCTCGCCGACCTTGACGAGGACTTCGACCCCGTGGGGCAGCACGAGGTCTGTCCGCGAGCCGAACTTGATGAGCCCGAAACGCTCGCCCAGTTCGAGGCTGTCGCCGGGGCGCTTCCAGCAGACAATCCTCCGGGCCAGCACGCCCGCGATCTGTTTGCAGACCACAGTCATCCTCTCCCCCTTGATCGTCAGCGCGTTCTGCTCGTTCACGAGGCTCGCGCTGTCGCTCGTGGCCGCGACGAAGCGCCCCTTCGTGTAGGTCACGTCGACGACCTCGCCCGCGATGGGCGCGCGGTTGACGTGCACGTCGAAGGGGGAGAGGAAGATGCTGACGACGGTCGGGGAGTCCGCGCCGCCTTCCGAGAGTTTCTCGACCCTCGTCACCTTGCCGTCCGCGGGCGAGACGACGAGCCCCGCCTCCGAAGGCACCGCGCGCTGCGGGTCCCGGAAGAAGTAGGCCATGAAGGCCGCCAGCAGCAGCAGCACGAGGGCGAGCGCCAGCAGCGGCAGCGCCGGCCAGAAAAGGTACAGCAGCCCCGCCCCCAGGCCCGCCGCGAGCGGTACGAGAACCCACAGGTAGCCGTCTTTGACCATCTCTCACCCCGACAGGAGGCGCGCCCGCGGGCGCGCGCCGCCCGACCGTTTCCGCCTACAGGAAACGGGGGCGCCCAACAAACTTTGTAGCGTCCCCGCCCCTTTAAATGCTCTGGGAGTGTACGCGGGCCCCGCGCGCGCCGCCCGCCGCCGAGGCGCCCTTAGTGCGCCGTGCTCTCCGCGTTCTGGTGTTTGAGAATGATTGCCTGCATCTGATCCTTCACGGCCAGCTTCTTCTTCTTGAGCGTGACCTCTTCGAGCTGCTCCTCGTCGTTCGGGTACTGTAGCGACGACAGCTCGCTCAGCCGTTGCTCGTAGCGCCCGTGCTCGCGCGCCAGCTCACGGAACTCCGGGTCGACCGCGATCAACTGCTCTTTCAGACTGTCCGTGTTGGTTGTTTCCATAGCGGAAAGTTCTCCTTTCAGATGCGTGGAGTGGTGTGTTCGAGCGGCACGCGCCGCCCCTTCTCTCTGACGCCGCGCGGCCG
>DASVQJ010000121.1:0-17342 GCA_036389235.1 Pyrinomonadaceae bacterium
GTTCCGGGTTTTAGGTGTCGGGGAAGAATCAGTTTTTAACCGACACCTAAACCCGGAACCCGGAACCCGACACCCATCCCTAGCCCCCGGCACCCTTTTCCCTTTAGAATGGTCGCGGGCATGAGAAATCTCCACACGGCGGACAGGGGGGGCGCGGTGTCGGCGGCGGAGGCGGCCGAGCGCGTCGGGCGGCTGCGCTCGGCCGTCGAGCGCGTCATCAAGGGCAAGTCGGAGGCCGTGCGCCTGGCGACCGTCACGCTCCTGGCCGGCGGCCACCTCCTCGTCGAGGACGTGCCGGGCGTGGGCAAGACCACGCTGGCGCAGGCGCTCGCGCAGGCCATCGACTGCGCCTTCCAGCGCATCCAGTTCACCTCAGACCTCCTGCCCTCGGACGTGATCGGCCTCTCGGTCTACGACGAGCGCAAGGGCTCTTTCGAGTTCAAGCACGGCCCCATCTTCGCCAACATCGTCCTCGCCGACGAGATCAACCGCACGACGCCGAAGACGCAGTCGGCGCTCCTCGAAGCGATGGCCGAGGGGCACGTCACCGTCGAGGGCGTGACCTACCGCCTGCGCGCGCCCTTCATGGTCGTCGCCACGCAGAACCCCGTCGAGCACCACGGCACCTACCCGTTGCCAGAGTCGCAGGTCGACCGCTTCATGCTGCGCCTGCGCATCGGCTACCCCGCGCCCGACGTGGAGAAGGAAATCTTACGCGACCGCGAGCACGGCGACCCGCTCACCGCCCTGCGCCCGGTGACGTCGGGCGAGGAGGTCGTCGAGTTGCAGCACGCCGTCCGGAACGTCTCGGTGGACGACGCGCTGGTCGATTACCTGATGCGCATCGTCGCGGCGACGCGCGAGTCGGAGACCTTAGACCTCGGCGTCTCCCCCCGCGGCACGCTCGCGCTCTTCCGCGCGGCGCAGGCGTTCGCGCTCACGGAGGGGCGCGACTACTGCCTGCCCGACGACGTGAAGCGGCTCGTCCTCCCCGTCTTCGCGCACCGCCTCGTCGTCAACTCGCGCTTCTCCTCCTCGCTCCACCGCCGCAGCGAGGAGGCCGAGGAAGTCCTCCGCGAGATCATGAAGACCGTCAGCGTCCCACTCTGAAAAGCAGTGGTCAGTAGACAGTAGACAGTAGCGCTCCGCGCGGCGGAGGTCGAGGATGAGAGCCGCCGGGTTCGAGCGAAGAATGTCTGTCTACCGACTACTGACTACTGTCTACTGCTATGAAGCGTTGGCGTAACACGATTCTGGGGACGCTGGTCGTGCTGGGCGGCGTGGGGGCGGCGGCGCTGACGGTGCTGGCGCGGCGGGGCGGCGACTGGGAGTTGACGCGCGTGGGCGCCATCGCGTCGATTGTCTTCGCCGTGCTCATCGTGATCTTCGTCGTGCCGCCGCTGGCGCGCAACGCGCGGGCGGAGGCGGCGCGGTTCGACCTCTCGTTCCAGGTGACGGGGGGCGGCGTCGTCTTCGTCTGCATCTACACGGTCGTCGCCTTCGCCGCGTGGAACACGGGCAACAACCTCCTCTTCCTCGTCTTCTCCGTCCTCTCCTCGACGCTCTTCGTCGCGGTCACGGCGGGGAAGGTCAGCCTGCGTGACCTGGTCGTCACCGCGCGCTTCCCCGACCACATCTTCGCGGGCGACCCCGCGCCCGTCATCGTCACCGTCAACAACACGAAGCGCCTGCTGCCCTCGCTCTCGGTCGTGGTCGAGGCGCGCGAGCGCGCCGAGCCGCGGGGCGGGAAGCGCGGCCTCTTCCGCCGCGCACGCGAGCGCAAGCGCGCCCTCGCATACTTCATGTACCTGCCGCACCGCGCCAAGGTCGAGCAGCGCGTCGAGCAGACCTTCGACGCGCGGGGCCGCGTGCTCGTCACCGGCTTCGAAATCTCGACCCGCTTCCCGTTCGGCTTCTTCCGCCTGCGCCGGCGCCTGCGCGCGCGCGACGTGGAGATCGTCGTCTACCCGAAGCCCGAGGGCCTGGGCGACGAGCTGCACCTGCTGCCCATCGACGCCGGCCAGCTCGAAGCGCAGAGGCGCGGGGCGGGGCACGACCTGCATTCCCTGCGCGAGTACCAGCCGCACGACGACGTGCGCCACATCCACTGGAAGGCGACCGCGCGCCACGGGCGCCTCGTCGTGCGCGAGTTCACGGCCGAGGACGAGCGCCGCGTCCACGTCGTCCTGGACACCTTCGTCGAGGACGACCCGGAAGCACTCCAGCGCTTCGAGCGCGCCGTGACCGAGGCCGCCTCGCTCGTCACGCACTTCGTCGAGGAGCGGGCGGAGGTGCGCCTGAGCGACGGCGAGGGCGAGTCGCGCTACGGCGTCGGGCGCGAGCACCTCTACGCCTGCCTGCGCCGCCTCGCGCTCGTCGAGCCGCGCCGCGCCGAGCCCGACTCGCTCGCGCGCCGCGACTTCTGGCAGCGCGTCGAGCCGCCGACCGCGGAGGCCGGCTACGTCATCCTCGTCACCACCGCCCCCCGCGGCACCATCCCCGCCGACCTCTGGCGCAAGTCCCACGTCATCCATCTGTAGGGGTGTCGGGTGCTGGGTGTTGGTAAAAGAAATGTCTCCTATCACAGCACCCAGCACCTCACACCTAACACCCGTTACTTCAAGAGAGCCACTTGGTGAGCAGGTAGCGGTCGTGGTCTACGAAGCCCGCGCGGCGGTAGACGGACTGCGCCGCGGTGTTCTCGCGCTCGACTTCGAGGTGCAGCGCGCGGACGCCCCGCTCGCGGCACAGCCCTTCGGCGAAGCGGATGGCGGCCGTCCCCAGGCCGCGCCCGCGGAACTCGTCCTTCACGAACAGCTCGTCGACGAAGGCGTCGCGCCCGCGGAACTCGACGCTGAACCCGAAGGCGATGACGGAGTAGCCCGCGACCTCTCCGTTCAGCAGGATGAGGCAGGCGAGCCCGTGGGAGTCGTTGGCGAAGAGCTGCGCGAGCGCGGCGCGCACCTCGGGCTCGTCGAAGGCGATGCGCTCGTGCGCGTTGAAGTCGCGCATCATCTCGACGAGCGCGTCGGCGTCGGAGGGTTCTGCGACCCGAAAGGACGGTTCCATGTGCGTCTCTCCCCTAAAGGTTTTGCTGACCGGATTCCTGTTACAATGCGCCCATGATCTCGGCACAGACGGCGCGGCGGGCGGTGTGGAGGCCGCTGTTAGAGCTGCCGCGGCGGTTCGACCTCATCTGGCCGCTGGCCCGGCGGATGACGCTGGCGCGCTACCGCGGGTCGGCGTTGGGTCTGTTGTGGGCGCTGCTGACGCCGGCCGTGATGATCGGCGTCTTCACCTTCCTGTTCGCGGGCGTCTTCGGCGCGCGCTTCACGGAAGGCGGCACGCCGTGGGAGTACGCGCTCTACCTCTTCTGCGGGCTGCTGCCGTGGACGGCCTTCGCCGAGACCTTGCAGCAGTCGGCGGGGATCGTCGTCGCGCACGCCAACCTCGTCAAGCGCGTCGTCTTCCCGCTTGAGACGCTGCCCGTCGCGCAGGCGCTCGCCGCGCTCGTCGCGCAACTCTTCGGCACCGCCGCGCTCCTCGTCGCGACCGCCCTCATCCGCCAGGAGCTTCACGCCACGGCGCTGTGGCTGCCGGTGCTGCTCGTCCCGCAGTTGTTGCTCACGCTCGGCGGCGCGTGGCTCGTCGCCTCCCTGGGCGTCTTCGTGCGCGACACGGCGCAGGTGCTCGGCCTCGTGCTGATGGCCTGGATGTACCTGTCGCCCATCATCTACCCCGAGCAGGTCGTGCCCGGGCGCTTCCGCCCCGCGCTCGAACTCAACCCCTTCACCCCGCTCGTGCGCTCGTACCGCCGCGCGCTGCTCGAAGGCGCGCCGCCCGACTGGCAGGGGCTCGCCTACACGACCGCCCTCGCCCTCGCCGCCTTCCTCCTCGGCTACTGGTGGTTCGCCCGCACCCGCAAGAACTTCGCGGACGTGATCTAGTGAATGGTGAATAGTAAATGGTGAATGGCTGTGGGCTGATACCACAGGTTCGAGAGGTTTAATTTCAACCTGCGCACCGCCCAACGGGCGTTAACCGTTTACTATTCACCATTCACTATTCACCCCGGTTTGACTTGCCCCCGCCGCTTTGGCATAAAGGCGTCCGACGCGCACGCCTCGAACTCGACCCCCGGCCGGCTCGCCCGGCCGGCGCCGCAGACCTGAGTCATGTCGAAGAAGACGCAGCGATACCTCAACCGGCTCGGGCTCCACCTGGAGCGCGCGCGGCAGCGCTTGCGGCGGAGCGGCTTCTCGAACTTCGACGAGGAGCGGATGCTGTCGGAGTTCGTCGCGCGGCTCGTCACGGAAGAGCCGGCGCGCGTCGCCGTGGACGTGGGCGCGGGCGACGGCATCCGCGGCTCGAACACCTACGCGCTCTTCCTGCGGGGCTGGCGCGGCGTCGGCTTCGAGGGCGACGGGAAGCGCGCGCGCCGCCTCGCCCGCGCTTATAAAAGTCTGGAGGGGGTCGGGGCGCGCCACGCGCTCGTGACGCCCGCCAACGTCGTCACGCTGTTGCGCGCCGAGGGCGTGCCGACGGACTTCGGCGTGCTCAGCCTCGACATCGACAGCTACGACTACTGGGTGCTCGACGCGGCCTTGAAGAGCTTCCGCCCGCGGGTCGTCGTCACCGAGATCAACGAGAAGATACCGCCGCCCGTCCGCTTCCGCGTGGGCTTCGACCCCGACTTCCGCCTGCAACACCACTTCTTCGGCTACAGCATCGCGAGCCTCGAAGAGCTGTGCGCGCGCCACTCCTACGCGCTGCTCGCGCTCGAATACAACAACGCCTTCATCGCGCCGCGCGAGCTGGCCGGGGGCTTCGACGCGCTCGACGCCGAGACGGCCTACCGCCGCGGCTACCTCGAACGCCCCGACCGCCGCGAGCGCTTCCCGCGCAACCACGACATGGAGGCGCTCCACGCGCTCGGCCCCGCGGAGTCGGTCGCCTTCGTCCGGAACTTCTTCGCCCGCCACGAAGGCAAGTACGAAGTGAGCCTCGCCGCAACACACGAGCCCGCCGAGGCAGTCCACACCTAAGTAAGTGATAAGTGATGAGTGATGAGTGATAAGAAAGAAGGACGCGCCCTGTTCTCTCTTATCACTCATCACTCATCACTCATCACTACCACGGCTCCCATCATCCACCAGACGAGCAGGGCGACCTCCGCGTCGCCGAAGTTGTAGTTGACGAGCGAGCTGGCGAGGAAGCCCGCGAGCGCGCCCGTGATGCCGAGGGCGAGCCCGTACGCGCCCGCGTCCGGCGTGTCGCGCCGGAGGCGCTCGGCGCGCGCGGCCGTGCGCCAGAAGACGAACATCAGCCAGAGCCAGAAGAGGAGCGCGGGCAGTCCGCGGTCGAAGGCGAGCTGCACGGGCGTCGAATGCGCGTGGAGCATGTCGCCGCCCGGAAAGCCCCACTCGGCCCAGTGCTCGTGCACGGCGTCCATGCCGTGGCCGAAGAGCGGGTGCGCGGGGACGCGTTCGAGGGCCACGCGCGCGACCCGCAGGCGCAGTGACGCGCTCGCGTCATTCAGCCGCAGCGCGCCGCTCGCGCGCGTGCGCCACACGACCGCCGCGCCTAAGGCGAGGACGACCGCGACCGCCGCCGCCACCAGAGCGCGCTGCCGGCCGCGCGCCGCCGCGCGCCACGCCAGCACGCACGCGCCGAACGCGAAGGCGACGAGCGTCGTCCGCATCGCCGTCAACGCGATGCCGACGGCAAGTGCCACAAAGGCTGCGGCGGCGAGCCAGACCAACGGGCGCGCCCGCCTGACTTTGTCCGGCGACTCTCCGGGCCTCCCCCCCCTTTCGCGCAGCCAGCCGGCGAGCGCGAAGCCGAGGGCGAGTTGGGCGACGATCTGCAAGACCTCGGCGAAGGTCTCGTAGTGTCGCGTCCAGCCCGAGGCGCGGAAGCTGTGCGTGCGCCCGCCGCCCTCGACGATGCCGGAGGGCGAGGCGGCGGCGCGCGTCTCTTCGCCGACGACCGCGCCCGGCCACTCGACGTGCTCGCCGCGCGAGACGACGCTCAGCCTCACGCGCTCGCCCGCGGGCGTCCGGCGGATGGCCTCGTCGATCTCTTCGACCGTGGAGACCCGCCCGCCGTTCACGCGCCACACGGCGTCGCCCTCGCGCAGAGGGGTCGAGCGCCGGAGCGGGCTGTCCACGCTCAGGCGCCGCACGACGACGCCGCGCCCGACGGCCAGCTCGCCCGCGCCCCACAGCGCGCCCGCCGAGCCGGAAAGAATCAACAGGGCCGCGAGCGGCACCGCCGTTCTGCGGGTGACGAGCGCCTGCGTGAGGTAGAACATGAGAAGCGTGCTGACGTTAATCAGCTTCGGCACGCTCACGCGCGGCTCTTCCGAGAGGAAGCAGGAGAGCGCCGTCCATGCGAAGAAGAGCCAGAGCGGCAGGTCGAGCGGCGTGCGCCTCAGCCCCGAACGTCGCGTCGCCACCGTACGCGCGAGCCAGCCGAGCACGGCGAACGAGAGCCCTATCCACGAGACGGCGATGGAGTGCGGCGCGGCCAGCGCGTAGAGCGCGAAGCCGCCCAGCCCGAGCGCACGGGACGCGCGCGCGAGCCGCCCCGGGGCGGCCTCCGGCGCGCCCGGCGCGGGCTCGACGGTCGCCGCCGCCCCCTCGGTTTCGTCCGTGTTTATGGGCATAAATCCCTGCGGAAGGAGTTGGTTGACACCCTTCGCGTGCGGGTGCTAACGTACAAAATTGCCCGTCCTCGGAGGCAGGGGCAGAAGACCCGTGGACAAGTAAGTACACCGCCGGGCCCGGAAAGCACCCTGTCGCTGCTCTGTCCGACCTCGCGCCGCTTCAGTCCACTTCCGCAGACCGTTACAATATCCCTGATGGGTTTCGACAAGGCAAAAGCCATCCGTGCGGCTGAGAAGTACCTTGCCTCGGGCAAGATTCCGTCGGCCATACAGGAGTACACCCGCATCGTCGAGCACGACGCGGAAGACTTCAACGCGCTGAACACGCTCGGCGACCTCTACGCGCGCGTGGACAAGCGCGCCGAGGCGGCCGCCTGCTACCGCCGCGTCGCCGAGCATTATCGCGAACAGGGCTTCACCCTCAAAGCCGTCGCGATGTACAAGAAGCTCACGCGCTTCGCGCCGGCCGACCAGCACACGGCGCTCGCGCTCGCCTCGCTCTACGAGCAGCAGGGCTTGATGGTGGACGCGCGCCAGCACTACCTCATCGCGTCCGAGTCGCTCACGCGCGCCGGCCAGTCGCGCGAGGCGCTCGACGTGCTGCGCCGCATCGCCGACCTCGACCCCTCGAACACGGAAGTCCGCCTCCGCCTCGCGCAGAGCTTCGCCAGCGAGAACCTGCCCGACCTCGCGGCCGAGGCGTACACGGAGGCCGGCGCGCGTCTCGCCGCGCGCAAGGAGTTCGAGCCCGCCCTCGACGCCTTCAACAAGGCCCTGGCCCTCCGACCCGCTTCGCACGCGGCGCTGCACGGGATGCTCTCGGCGCACGCCGCCTTGGGGACGGCCGACGACGCGGCGGAAGTCCTTGAGCGCGCCGTCAAGGAGAGGCCGGGCGACCTCGAACTCCGCGCCATGCTCGCGCGCTCCTACGTGGACGCGGAGGACGCGCAGCGCGCCGAGGCGGCGACGCACGAGCTGGTCAGCCGCGACCCTTCGAGCTTCATGCTCCTCTTCGACGTGGCGCGGCTCTACCTGCGGCAGGGCAGCCCCGACGACGCCGCGCGCCTGCTCGACTACGTGGCCGAGCCCGCGCTGGCCGCGCGCCAGGAGTCGGCACTCGCCGAACTGCTTCAGGAGGTGCTCACGCGCAACCCCGAGCAGATGGACGCGCACCGCCTGCTCGTGCGCTGCTACTCGTCGATGCACGACGAGGCGAAGCTGCGCTCGGCGCTCGAACGTCTGGCCGACGCGGCCGAGGCGACGGGCTCGGTCGAGGACGAGCGCCGCGCGCTCACGCGGCTCGCGCGGCTCGCGCCCGACGACCAGGGCAACCTCGCGCGCCTGGAGGAGCTGGGCGGCCCTCTCTTCGAGGAGGGCGGCCAGGAGCCGCAGGCGTCCGACGAGCCGCCGAGTTTCGAGCGCTTCATGCTGAACGACGACGCGCCGTCGGGCGCGTCCGCCGCCGCCGCGCCCCCGAGCGCGCCCACGGCCGCCGAGTTCGAGTGGAACTCCGTGTCGGAGCCCGCGGCGTCGGCGCCCGCCCCGGCCCCCGACGCCAGCGCCTCTTTCGCAGACCTCAACGACCTGACCGACGGCGGCGCGGGCTTCGACGCGGCCGCGCAGACGCCCGCGCCGCAGACGGGCTTCCAGGAGTTCGACTTCACGACGCCGGTCGCGGACGCGGGCGCGCGCGAACAGGCTTCGGGCGCGAGCGTCGAGCGCATGCTCAAGCAGGAGCTTGAGAGCGTCGAGTTCTACATCGAGCAGGGCTACGCCGACATCGCGCGCGATACGCTCGACATGCTCGAACGCCAGTACGGCCCGCACGCCGAAATCGAGGGGCTCCGCGCGCGGCTGGCCTCCGCCGAAGACGCCGCCGCGTCGCAGGTCACAGACCCCCCGGCCGCCTTCGACACGGGCGCGGCCTTCGACACGGGCGCGGCCTTCGGCGCACCCGCGACCTTCGAGACGAACCCGGCCGGCGACGCGTCGGACTCCTACGCCTTCGACCCGTCGGCCTTCGACGCGCCTCCCGCCTTCGAGGAGCCAGCGGCGCCCGCGGTCTTCGAGACGCCCGCGGCCGTCGAGCCCCCGCGGCCTCCGGCGACGAACAACTCGCAGCAGCCCGCGGGCGCGGGCATCGACCCCGGGCTGGCGGCCATCTTCGACGAGTTCCGCGAGGCGGTCGAGGACGGCGGCGAGGAGGAGTCGGGCGGCGACTTCGACACGCACTACCAGATGGGCCTGGCCTACCGCGAGATGGGACTGTTGGATCAGGCGGTCGAGGAGTTCCAGTCCGCCGCGGGCCAGGCCGCGCCGGGCGACGGCACGCCGCGCTTCCTGCAATGCTGCAACATGCTCGGCCACTGCTTCATGGAGAAGGGGATGCCGCGCCCCGCCGCGCTCTGGTTCAAGCGCGGCCTTGAGGCGCCCGGCCACACCGAGGACGAGTACCAGGCCATGCGCTACGACCTCGGCACGGCCTACGAGCGGATGGGCGACAACGGCCGCGCCATCGAAGTCCTCTCCGAGGTCTACGCCATCGACGTCTCCTACCGCGGCGTCGCCGAGCGCCTGCGGGAACTACAGAAGGCGAGTAAATAGTGAATGGTGAATGGTGATTAGTCGCCGCCGTCCGCGTCGCGCGGAGACCGTTCGACCCGCGGCGCCACCAGCTACCATTCGCCATTCACCATTTACCATTCACCAGCTATGGCTTCGAGGCTCACGGTCATCTTCTACATCCTCCTCTGCCTGGAGGCGGGGGTCTTCCTGACGCTGCTGCCGTGGTGGCAGCCGTGGGGGATGGGCGACTGGGGCGACAACTTCTTCCTCGTCATGGTCGCGCAGAAGACGGGCCTCGTGGGGCTCCAGCGCGCGGTCGCCTCCGGGTGGGTGCGCGGCGCCGTGTCGGGCGTCGGGCTGCTCAACCTGGCGATGGCCTTCTGGGAGATATTCCACTTCAACGAGACCGTGCGTAAACTTCAGGGCGCCGACGCGCCGGCCTACCGGCCGCGCGCCGAGGCCCGCGAGACGACCGATTCTCTCCCGACCGCCGACACTCTCCCGACGACGCCGCAGGCACAGGATGTCCCGAGCGCTCGCGCGACCGATCACTTACCTCATCACGGGCGGCGAGAGCAGTAGCGCGACCGGCCCGGAGTCCGAAGAGTTCCGCCGCCTGCTCGCGCTCGTCCGCGCCGCCGTCGGGGCGCGCGTCACGCTCGTCCAACTGCGCGAGAAGGGGCTGAACGGCCGCGCCCTTTTCGAGCTGGCTTCCGCCGCCGCGCGCATCGCGCGGGCGAGCGAGACGCGAGTCCTCGTCAACGACCGCGCCGACGTGGCGCGCGCTGCGGGTTGTGACGGAGTCCATTTGACGACGAACTCGCTCGAAGCGTCGGCCGTGCGCCGCGCCTTCGGCGAAGAGTTCTTGATAGGCGTCTCGGCGCACACGATTGAAGAGGCGCGCGCGGCGCGTGACGGCGGCGCGGACTTCGCGGTCTTCGGCCCCGTCTTCGACACGCCCTCGAAGCGTGCGTACGGCCCGCCCGTCGGGCTCGGGGCGTTGACGAAAGCCGCGCTCGAACTCTCCCCCTTCCCGCTCGTCGCGCTCGGCGGCGTCGGGGAGGAGGAGGTCGAAGATGTCCTGCGCGCGGGCGCGGCGGGCGTCGCCGGGATTCGGCTCTTCGCGGACGGACAAAACCTCGCGCGGACGGTGCATCTCATCGGGCGGGCACACGGCCCCCGGGAGGGCGATGGGTGACGAAACAGACATGCCGGTGGCGCTGACCGTCGCGGGGTTCGACCCGTCGGGCGGCGCGGGCGTGGTCGCAGACGTGAAGACGTTCACGGCCTTCGGCTGCTTCGCGGCGGCGGCCGTCACGTCGCTCACCTTCCAGAACACGACGGGCGTCTTCGGCGCCGCGCACCAGACGGCCGAGACCGTGCGCGCACAGGTCTCGGCCGTCGCCGAAGACTTCCGCGTCGCGGGCGCGAAGACCGGCATGCTCCCGACGCGCGAGATCATCGTCGAGGTCGCGCGCCTCTTCCGCGAGACTTCCCTGCCAGCGCCCGTCGTCGACCCGGTCGTTCGCTCGACTTCGGGCTTCGACCTGATCGACGACGAGGCGCTCGACGCCCTGAAGAGGGAGCTGCTGCCGTCGGCGCGCGTCGTCACGCCGAACGTGCCGGAGGCCGAGCGCATCACGGGCTTACGCGTACGCGACAGCGGGGGGATGCTTGAGGCCGCGCGCGCGATGCGCGGGATGGGCGCGCGCGCGGTGCTCGTCAAGGGCGGACACCTCGAAGGCGACGCGGTCGATGTGCTGCTCGACGAAGAAGGTCTGGTCAGGACGTTCACCGCCGCGCGCGTGGAGACCACTTCGACGCACGGCACGGGCTGCACGCTCGCGGCCGCGATAGCCGCGTGCCTCGCACGCGGCCTTAACCTTGAAGACTCCGTGGCGGCGGCCAAGCGCTTCGTCACCGAGGCCATCCGCCGCGCGCCGGGCCTGGGCCGCGGTCACGGCCCCGTCAACCATTCGGTCGCGGCCACGTTCTGAGAACTACCCAAAGCCATGAAACACAGAAGCAGACAGACCCGGAACAAAAGGGCGCGCGCGGCAGCCAGCGCCGCGTGCCTCTCGCTGCTCTTCGCGCTGCCGGCGGCCGCGCAGGGCGACCTGACGGGCGGCGTCGGGCAGTTCGCCATCCAGCCGAAGAAGCCGAAGGTGGTGGTGTCGGCCAAGCCGAAGCCGCCGACCGTCGTGCGCGGCCCGCGCGCGACTAAGAATGACAGGCTGCTCGAAGCGGCGGGGCGCGGCGACGCGGCGGCCGTGGCGGGCTCGGTCAGGGCGGGCGCCGACGTGAACACGAAGTCGAAGGAGGGCTGTGCCGCTCTCGTCTACGTCGCGGCGGCGCCGGACCCGGCCTCAGCGCAGTCGCTTCTGGCGAAGGGCGCGGACGCCAACGGGCGCTGCGCGGACGGCGTGACGGCTTTGATGGTCGCGGCCGAGGCGGGCAACGCCGAGACGACGCAGGCGCTCGTCGGGCGCGGCGCGAACGTGAACGCGCAGACGGAGGACGGCCGCACGCCCCTGATCTTCGCGGCGTCGAACGGACACCTGCCCGTGGTGCGCGCGCTGCTGGCGGCGGGCGCGAACCCGAACGCGCGACACAGGGACGGCCGGACGGCGCTCACCTTCGCGGCGGCCAACGGCTACGCGGCCGTGGCGGAGGAGCTTCTGGCGAAGGGCGCCGAGGTGGACGCGCGCTCCGAGGACGGCTGGACGCCTCTGCTGTGGGCGTCGTGGTTCGGGCACGCGGACGTGGTGAATCTACTTTTAGGTAAGGGTGCCGACGTGCGCGCGCGCGACAACGACAAGGACACGGCGCTGATGAAGGCGGCCACGCAGGGCCACGTCGCGCTGGTGAAGGTGTTCCTCCAGCGCGGGGCGGAGGCGGACGCGCGCGGCAACGGCGGGGGCACGGCGCTCCTGTTCGCGGCGCCGCGCCCCGCCGGCTACGACATCATCGAGGCGCTGCTGGCGAAGGGCGCCGACGTGAACGTGCACAACGACGCGGGCATCACCCCCGTCATCAGCGCCGCCGCCAACGGGCGCGTCGCCGCGCTCGACCTGCTTTTGCGGCACAAGGCCGGCGCCAACGCGCGCACGCCGAAGGGCTGGACGGCGCTCATCGCCGCCGCCACCAAGGGGCTCAAGGAGAGCGTCAAGCTCCTCCTCGAAAACGGCGCCGACGTGAACGCAAAGTACGAGGACGGCCGCACCGCCCTCGACTTCGCCGAGCAGAACGGCCAGCGGGAGGTCGTCGAGATACTCAAGGCGGCCGGCGGCAAGTCGGGGATAAAGCAGTAAAGGGTGAATGGTAAATGGTGAATGGTAAATGGTGGTAAGAGGTGACCGACTTTCCTCTTACCACCATTTACCATTCACCATTCACCATTCACTGGTTTTCGATTGTGACCTTCTCCATCACCACGTCGGACTTGGGGCGGTCGCCGGGGTGCGTGGGCGCGTTGGCGATCTTGTCCACCACGTCCTGGCCCTCGATGACGCGGCCGAACTTGGTGTAGGAGGGCGGCAGCGGGTAGTCCGTGTGCATGATGAAGAACTGCGAGCCGTTGGTGTTCGGCCCGGCGTTCGCCATCGCCACGGTGCCCTTGGCGTAGGCGCCGCGGTAGAGTTCGGACGAGCGGTTGATCTCGTCGTCGAAGCGCCCGCCCCAGGCCGAAGCGCCGCCGCGCCCCGTCCCCGTCGGGTCGCCCCCCTGGATCATGAAGCCCTTGATGACGCGGTGGAAGATGACGCCGTCGTAGAAGCCCTTCTCGGCCAGCAGCCGGAAGTTCTCCGCCGTCTTCGGCGCCTCGTCCTCCAACAGCTCGAAGCGGATCGTCCCCATGTTCGTCTCGATGCGTGCGATGCGGTTAGCCATGATGCTCCTTTGAGTAGACAGTAGTCAGTAGCCGGTAGTCAGTAGAAAGACCTTCGCCAGCCGAACCGTTCGGTCGTCATCATCAACGCCCGCCAAGCGGAGCCTGCCGGCTACTGACTACTGTCTACTGACTACTCCTTCAAGTACAAACTTCTCAATCGCGTCGGCGACGCCGTCGTCGTCGTTGGCGGCGGTGGCGTGGAAGCGCCCGGCGGCGTGGAGCCCCGGGTCGGCGTTGCCCATCAGGACGCCGGTGCCCGCCCACTCCAGCATCTCCAGGTCGTTGAAGTTGTCGCCGACGGCCATCACCTCTTCGCGCGCGAGCCCCTGTTCGGCCGCCACGGCCGAGAGCCCCGCCCCCTTCGAAGCCTCCGGGTGCAGCACGTCGAGCAGCGCGAAGTCCATCTTCGGGTAGAGCGTGAGGAGCAGCCTCACGCCGCCGTTCAGCTCCCCCTTCATCACCTCCGACAGACGCTCCATCGCCGCGCAGCCGCCCGAGAAGGCGACGTGCAGCGGGTCGTGGTCGAGGTACGCTTCGAGCGACTCGACGCGCCGGATGGCCGCGGCCGCCTCCTCGCCCACCACGCGGCGCGACCACTCGATGTACTTGGCGAGCGCGGTGTTGCCGGGGCTGATGTGGTCGTAGACGAGCAGGCCCGCCCCGACGTGGTCGTCGCTGACGAGCGCGTCGGCGCCGTGCTCACGCCCGACGCGCACAACCGCGCGCGCGGCCTCGACCGGCATCAGGACGGCCGAGACGGTTTCGAGCGACTCGGCGTGCTTGGTGAGCGCGCCGTTGTGCGCGATGACGGGCACGTCGAGCCCCAGCTCCAGGGCCAGCGGCCGCGCGTCGCGGAAGCGCCGCCCCGTGACGAGCGCCACGCCGACGCCGCGCGCGCGCGCCTCGTCGATGGCCGCGCGGTTGCGCGCGCCCACACGCCCGCGCGAGTCGAGCAGCGTGCCGTCCAGGTCGAGGGCGATTAAGCGGATTGCCATCTTCGGTGGCACGACTCTAGCACCCGTCCGGGGCGCGTGCAAATAGTCGAGACCGCGCCCCTCCCGCCCCCGCGCTGATCCCGAACGCGCCCCGTTTACGCGTTACGTGGGGCAAGGTTTTGCGGCGGGCACGGGGGCATTCTGTCGGGGCGGGAGGAGACGATGAACACTGAGCAGATCAAGTTGGTGCAGGAGAGTTTCCAGAAGGTCGTGCCCATCGCCGACGCGGCGGCGGCGCTCTTCTACGGGCGGCTGTTCGACCTCGACCCTGCGCTCGAATCCCTCTTCAAGGGCGACATCGTCGAGCAGGGGCGCAAGCTGATGCAGATGATCGGCGTGGCCGTGAAGAGCCTCGACCGCCTCGAACAGGTTCTGCCGGCGGTCTGCGCGCTCGGCGCGCGCCACGCGGGCTACGGCGTGCGTGAGAAGGACTACGACACGGTCGGCCGCGCGCTCATCTGGACGCTGAGGAAGGGACTGGGCGAAGACTTCACGCCGGAGACGGAGGCCGCCTGGGCCGAAACTTACGCGGCCCTCGCGGGCGTGATGAAGTCTGCGCAGGCCGAGGCGACGCAGACCGAGGCGTTCGTGCTCGCGCGTTGAAAAATATCGGCGCGCTGAATAGAATGTCCGCCGGATGATAGTTCCCGCGCCCCTTTTACGCCTCAAGGGTTAGCGAAAATTCCGCGCGCGCCGAAGGCGGCAGACTCGTGCCGCCTTCGGCGTCCGACCACGACACAGCCTTCCCGACGAGAGACGCCTCGACTCTCGACCCACAACCCTCGACCCTTCCGAAGGAGACGAACAGATGAAATTGATTCAGAGAGCACTCGTCATCGCCGCGCTCTTGATCTGCGCGCGCGCCTCTTACGCACAGACTTATCAGGTAGTCGGCACCGAGACCTCGGCCGTCGCGGGCGACCTGACGAAGACCGTCACGACCGTCCGGGTGGGCGCCGACCCGCTCGACCGCTTCCTCGTCAGCCGCGTCAGGAAGAGCGCCGGGCAGGCCCACAGGGGGACGCTGCTGCTGCTGCCGCCCCTGGGGAGCGGCTTCCAGAACTACGAGACGGTCGTGGGCGGCGACTACAGCAAGTCCTTCGCCGGCTTCTTCGCGCGCCGCGGCTTCGACGTGTGGGGCTACTCGCAGCGCGTGCAGGGGCTCGCCGCGGGCTCGTGCGAGTCGGGCGCGGTTGACTGCTCGGCGATGGCTCACTGGGGGATGCAGGCCATCCTCGACGACGTGGCCTTCATCCGCCGGCAGATCGAGGCGGCGCACCCCGGCGAGAAGCCGGTCGTCGGCGGGCTCTCGCTCGGCAGCATCGCGTCGGTCGCCGCCATCAACCAGGACCCGGAGGCTTACGCGGGCGCCATCCTGCTTGAGGGGACGCTCTACACCGACGACCCCGACACGCGCGCCATCAACGCGGGCTTCTGCTCCGCCTTCGACGGCCTGCTGGCGGCGGGCGTCTTCTACGACGGGCAGAACACGCCGGGCTTCAAGCTGCTGAGCTTCCTCGCCGAGGCGGCGCCGAACGACCCGACGCCGCTGCCGGGCTTCCCGCCGGGCTTCACCAACCACCGCGCGTGGGTGGCGGCGATGTCCGCGCCGCCCGTCGGGCCGGTCACGCCGCGCCCCGGCTACTACTTCCTGAAGGGCAGCGTCGCCGACGACAATTTCGCCTACGCCGACGAGGCGCTGGTGCACGCCAACATCGCGGGCTTCGTGGACTACACGGCGACGCGCACCATCCGCGACGTGAGCTGCGGCCTCGCGGGCGAGCGGACGTTCTCCGACAACCTCGGGAGCTTCGACGGCCCCGTCCTGATGATCGCGGGCGGCCACGGGTTCGGCCCCGAGATGCTGGACACGAAGGAGCTGCTGACGAACGCGCAGGTCACGGTCGATTACAAGGAGGACTACGGCCACGTCGATCACGTCTTCTCGACCAGGCACACGCAGGAGGTCGAGCACCCCGTCCTCGCGTGGCTGCTGGAAGAAGTGAAGTAAGAGCGCGCCGGGAGCGCGGGCATCCTGCCCGCCAAAGCGTGCTCCCGGCACGCTTAGCAGAGAGCCGCCACCACTCAAGCGTCGAGTGTTGGCGGTTCTTCGCATTCGCGCCTGCGGCGCTCATGGCGGGCAGGATGCCCGCGCCCCCGGGGGTGCGCAGCATTGGCGCTCCACCTGACAGGTTGAGCGGCGTTGTGAGAGACTTGAAAGTGTCACACGAGGGGCGTCGGGCGGGGCGAAATCGCGGGAAAATTCCGCGCGCCGACGAGCGCGCCGAGGCCCCCGAAAGCATCTAATTCTTCGGAAAATCAGGCGAATCGGAGGGGCCGGGACGGATGAACGTCACTCACCTGGAATGCGCGCTGTGCGGCACGGCTTACGAGGCACGGCGGTTGCACAACCTCTGCACGGAGTGCGGCAGGCCGCTGCTCGTGCGCTACGACCTGGAGGCGGCGGCGCGCACCCTGACCCGCGAGAGTTTGAAGGGGAGAAGGGCCGACCTATGGCGTTACGCGGAAGTGCTGCCCGTCGAGCGCGAAGAAAATATCGTCTCGCTCGGAGAAGGCTGGACGCCGCTGCTCAGGGCAGCGCGCCTGGGCGCGTCCCTGGGGCTGCGGCACCTCTACATCAAGGACGAGTCGCAGAACCCGACGCAGAGCTTCAAGGCGCGCGGGATGTCGGCGGCCGTCACGATGGCGAAGGAGTTGGGCGCGCGCAAGCTCGCCGCCCCGTCGGCGGGCAACGCCGCGGGCGCGCTCGCCGCATACGCCGCGCGCGCAGGGCTCGAAGCGCACATCTTCATGCCGCGCGACACGCCGCGCGCTAACGTCGTCGAGTGCGAGCAGACGGGCGCGCGCGTCACGCTCATGGACGGCCTGATAACCGACTGCGGCGCCGAGGTCGCCCGCCGCAAGGACGCCGAAGGGTGGTTCGACGTTTCGACGCTGAAAGAGCCTTACCGCGTCGAGGGCAAGAAGACGCTCGGTTACGAGCTCGCCGAGCAGCTCAACTGGGAACTACCCGACGTGGTGCTTTATCCAACCGGCGGCGGCACCGGGCTGATCGGAATGTGGAAGGCGTTCGAGGAGATGGAGACGCTCGGGTGGATCGGTTCGAAGCGGCCGCGCATGTTCTCGATTCAGCCGACAGGCTGCGCCCCGATCGTGCGCGCGTTTGAAGCTGGTGAGAACTCCGCGCCGGAATTCCCCGATGCGC
>DASVQJ010000122.1:0-46261 GCA_036389235.1 Pyrinomonadaceae bacterium
CGAGAAGCACGCTTCGCCGTGAGGCGCTCTCCCTCGACGTTGAGGTGTAAAGTCTGACGGCTTTCGCGCTGGCGCGCTCATGGCGGGCAGGATGCCCGCGCTCCCGGCTCAGAGGTCGCACCCGAAAGAACGCCGCTGTAAAACTTGCACATCGCGTTACTGTCTACTGACTACTGTCTACTGACTACTTTTCTCCTCCCGTCATCAGGAGGCCGATCTCTTCCTGCGTGGACTGCTGCGGGTCCACCTCGCCGACGATGCGGCCGTGGTAGAAGACGAGCAGGCGGTCGGCGAGCGAGGTGACCTCTTCCAGCTCGGCCGAGACCAGCAGGATGGCGCAGCCCTCGTCGCGCAGCTCGACCAGCTTGCGGTGGATGAACTCGATGGCGCCGATGTCCACGCCGCGCGTCGGCTGCGAGACGAGCAGGAGCTTCGGGCGCAGGCCGAACTCGCGGCCGATGATGAGCTTCTGCTGGTTGCCGCCCGAGAGGGCGCGCGCGGGGAGGTCGGGGTTGGCCGGGCGCACGTCGAAGTCGCGGATGATCTCCTGCGCGCGCGCGCGGATGCCGCGCAGGTCGAGCAAAGGCCCGGCGCCCACGGCCGGCCGGCGGTAGTGGAGCCCGAGGATCGAGTTCTCCGACAGGTCGAAGTCGAGCAGCAGCCCGCGCCGGTGCCGGTCTTCGGGGACGTGCGCGATGCCCATCTCGTAGCGCTCGCGCGCGTTCGTCTTCGTGACGTCGCGCTCGCGGAAGAGGACTTGGCCGCCGACGCGCGCGGCGGGGACGAGCCCCGCGAGCGCCTCTATCAGTTCCGTCTGCCCGTTCCCCTCGACGCCCGCGACGCCGACGATCTCGCCCGCGCGCACCTGGAACGACACGTCGCGCAGGCCGCGCTCGCCGCCGGTCACGGAGACGGAAAGGTGGTTCACGCTCAAGACCGTCTCGCCCGGCCGCGCGTCGGGCTTCTCGACGCGCAGGAGCACGTCGCGGCCGACCATCATGCGGGCGAGTTCGGCCGCGTTCGTCTCGGCGGTCTTGACGCGCCCGACGACGCGGCCGTCGCGCATGACGGTCACGTCGTCCGAGATGGCGAGCACCTCCGACAGCTTGTGCGTGATGATGATGACGGTCTTGCCCTGCTCGCGCATGCGGCGGAGGATGGCGAAGAACTCCTCGACCTCCTGCGGGGTGAGCACGGCCGTCGGCTCGTCCAGGATGAGGAGCCGCGCGTGCCGGTAGAGCGCTTTGAGCAGCTCGACGCGCTGCTGCTGCCCGACCGAGAGGTCGTGGACGAGCGCGTTCGGGTCTACCGACAGGCGGAACTCGTTCGAGAGCGCGCGTATCTCCTCCGACGCCTTCGCCAGGTCAATCGCGGCGGCCGAGCCCGGCTCCGCGCCGAGCACGATGTTCTCGGCCACGGTCATCGTGTCCACCAGCATGAAGTGCTGGTGGACCATGCCGACGCCGAGCCGGATGGCGTCGTGCGGCGTCTGTATCTGGCGCGGCTCGCCGTCCACCAGAATCTCGCCCGAGTCGGCCGTGTAGAAGCCGTAGGCGATGCGCATCGCCGTGGACTTCCCCGCCCCGTTCTCGCCGACGATAGCGTGAATCGTCCCCGGCCCGACCCTTATGTCGATGTGGTCGTTGGCGAGCACGTCGCCGAACCGCTTCGTTATGGCCCTGAGTTCCAGCATGAATGGGTGTTGGGTTCCGGGTTTCGGGTGTCAGGTATTAGCCGCCTGTAATCTCGCCGGAGAGTTCCTTAACGAGCGTAGCTGCCGCGCCAGAGACATGGTGAAATCGAAGAGCCGGTTGAATCGTTCCGCCTGTCTGTACCCGGCGCCCCTCACTTCAGCATCGCGTCGGTGACTTTGATCTCGCCCCTGATGATCTTCTGCCGGGCCTCCTCCGCCTGTCTTATGGCGTCGGGGCTGATGAGCGACTGGTTGAAGTTGTCCATCGCGTAGGCGACGCCGTCGGCTTCGAGCCCGTAGGTGTGGAAGCCGCCCTGGAAGCGCTTGTTGACCACGTCGGAGACGATCTGGTAGACGGCGTTGTCCACGCGCTTGACCATGCTGGTCAGGACGAACCCGGGCTTGACGCCGTTCTGGTTCGAGTCCACGCCGATGACGAAGCGGTTCGCACGCCCCTGCGCGTCCTTGCCCGCCTGCTCGACGGCGTCGAAGGCGCCGAGGCCCGAGTTGCCGGCGGCGGTGAAGATGACGTCGGCGCCCTTCCCTATCTGCGCGAGCGCCAGCTCCTTCCCCTTGCCCGGGTTGTTCCACGCGCCGTCGGTGACGCCGACGTAGTTGACGATGACCTGCGCGTCGGGGCGGGCGGCCTTCGCGCCCTCCTCGTAGCCCTTTGCGAAGCGGTGGATGAGCCCGATGTCCATCCCGCCGATGAAGCCGAGCACGCCCGACTTCGACTCCTTCGCGGCGATCATGCCGACGAGGTACGAGCCCTCGTGCTCCTTGAAGACGAGCGAGGCGACGTTCGGCATCTGGCTCGCGCCGTCCACGATGGCGAAGTTGATGCCGGGGTAGTCCTTCGCCACGATCTCCATGATGGGCGCCTGCGCGAAGCCGACGCCGATGATGAGGTCGTAGCCGCGCTCGGCGAACGCGCGCATGGCGGGCTCAATCGAGGTCGGGTTGCCCGGCTCCACGTCGCGCAGCATGATGCCGAGCGAGGGGTGCTTGTCGTCGCACGGCGTCCCGTCCGGGTGGCGCCCGGTCTCGGCGCACTTGACGCCGTCGTAGGCGGCGGCGTTGAAGGAGCGGTCGTCCTTGCCGCCGATGTCGAAGACGATGCCGACGCGGACTTTGCCGCGCTCCTCGGCGCGCAGCTCCTGACGGCAGGAGGTGCCGCCGACCAGAAGGGCGCACGCCAGGACGGCGACCAGCAGCATTCTCAACTTCATTGCGCGATTACTTCCTTGATGAGTTCCGGGACGTGGCTCGGGGCCGCGTCGCCGACCGTGTACGCGGCGCGGATGCGCGCGGCGGCCGCCTCGGCCTGCGAGCCCGCGCGGCAGTAGAGCAGGCCCAGCGGCTCGCCCGCGCTCACCTGCTGCCCGACGCGCGCGCGCGCCGTGTAGCCGACCGCGAAGTCTATCTCGTCCTCCACCCGCGCGCGGCCGCCGCCGATTGAGGCCACCGCGCGGCCGACCTCCGCCGCGTCAATCGCCTCGACGTAGCCCGCGTGCTCGGATTCTACCCTGACTTCCTGCACCGTCAAGTCCGAGAGCCGCCGCGGCTCGTCGCACACGCGCGGGTCGCCGCCCTGCTCCTCGACGTTGCGGCGGAAGCGTTCGAGCGCGGCGCCGGAATCCAGCGCGCGCCCCGCCTTCCGGCGCGCCTCTGCGAGCGACCCGGCGGCGCCCGAGAGCGCGACCATCCGCGCGGCCAGCTCCAGCGAGAGGTCGCGCACGTCGCGCGCCTCGTCGCCCGACTCGCCGCGCATAATCGCGATGCACTCCTGCACCTCGTTGGCGTTGCCGACGGCCGCGCCGAGCGGCTGGCTCATGTCGGTCAGGAGCGCCTCGGTCTGCACGCCGCACGAGTGCCCCGTGCGCACGAGCGCGCGCGCGAGCGCCTTCGCGCGCCCCTCGTCGCGCATGAAGGCGCCGCTGCCCGTCTTCACGTCGAGCACGAGCGCGCCCAGGCCCGCGGCGAGCTTCTTCGACATGATGGAGGCGACGATGAGCGGGATGGACTCGACCGTCTCGGTCGCGTCGCGCAGCGCGTAGAGCTTCTTGTCGGCGGGCGCGATCTCGGCGGTCTGCCCCATCATCGCGTAGCCGACGCGGCCGAGGATTTTTCTGAACTCCGACAGGTCGAGGTGGACGCGGTAGCCGGGGATGGCTTCGAGCTTGTCGAGCGTGCCGCCCGTGTGCCCGAGTCCGCGCCCGGAGATCATCGGCACGGCCACGCCGCACGCGGCGGCGAGCGGCGCGATGACGAGCGAGGTCTTGTCGCCGACGCCTCCCGTCGAGTGCTTGTCGGCTTTGGGGAGTTCCACGTCCGAGAAGTCGAGCACCTCGCCCGACCCGAGCATGGCCTGCGTCAGCGCCTCCATCTCGACGGTCGTCATCCCCGAAAGGTAGACGGCCATCAGGAGCGCCGACGCCTGGTAGTCGGCCCACGACCCGTCTACGACGCCCCGCACGAACGACGCGACCTCCTCGCGCGACAGCTCGCCGCCGTCGCGCTTCTTTCGGATGATCTCCTGTGGTCGCATACTCATCGGTCTTCAGGCCCGCCGCCGGGGTCGTCCAGGAACCCGAGCAAGACCCGGTTGAACTCCTCGGGCCGCTCCATGTTCGGCAGGTGCGCCGTCCCGCTTATGACTTCGAGCCGCGCGCCGTGGATGCCGCGCGCCAGCGCGTCCGCCGCCTCAAGCGTCTGCGGCGTGTCGAGGTCGCCCACGACGACCAGCGTCGGCGCGCGAACCTCGCACAGCCTCCCGGCCGCTTCGACGCCCGACGGCAACTCCTCGCCCGCGGACGCGTTGAGGGCGGCGAGATTCATCTCACGCACCAGCTCGCGCACGCCCCGGTCAACCTCGCCGGGCAGGCGCCGCGGCCCATCGACCCAGATTTGCAGCTCAAGCTCGTTGACGCGCCCCACGTCACCCGCCGCGTCGGCGCGCTCAATCTCCTCATACTGCGGGGGCGGCGCGGCCCTGTACGTGTATCCCGAGACGGCCGGGGCGACGAGCACCAGCGCCTCGACCACGTCGGGGCGCATCAAGGCGAAGTCGAGCGCGATCTTCGCCCCCTGCGAACAGCCGACGAGCGTCACGCGCCCGAGGTTCAAATGGCCCAACAGGCCGTCCAAGTCTTCGGCGTGCGAGAAGGCGCCCGCGCCCTGCGTGGTTCGGCCGAAGCCGCGCCGGTCGTAGCGCACGACCCGGCGGCGCTCGGCGAGCGCGTCGAACTGTCCGTCCCACATCCTGCCGTCACATATCCCCGCGTGCAGCAGCACGAGCGGACGCCCCTCGCCGGCAAGCTCGAAGTGAAGGCTCGCCCCGTCGACCTCGGCAGTCCCTCGCGTGCGGCTCATCGTATGCTCAAGAGTGCGGGCGGCGTTCACACGCTTTCGAGGAGGACGACGGCCTGGACGGTCACCGCCCGCCACTCGCCGACGGCGTCGAGCCCTTCGCCCGACTTGGCCTTGACGCTGACGCAATCGACGCCCACGCCGAGCACTTCGGCGAGCCTCTGCCGCATCTCCTGCACGTGCGGGCGCAGGCGCGGCCGCTCAATCATCACGGTCGCGTCGGCGTTGACGACGCGGTAGCCGCGCTCGCTCGCCAGCCACATCACGCGCGCGAGCAGTTGCAGGCTGTCGGCGCCCCGCCAGCGCGGGTCGCTGTCGGGGAAGTGGTGCCCGATGTCGCCCTCGCACATCGCCCCGAGCACCGCGTCGGTCAGCGCGTGCGCCAGCGCGTCCGCGTCCGAGTGCCCCTCCGCCCCGCGCTCCGACTCGACCGCCACCCCGCCCAGCACGAGCTGACGCCCCTCCGCCAGCCTGTGCGTGTCGTGCCCGATGCCGATTCGAAACATGAAAGCAGTAGGCGGTAGTCAGTAGTCAGTAGAAAAACTTTCGTTGCTTGAACCCTACGATTTTCATCCTCAACGTCAGCAGCGCGGAGCGCTACCGGCTACCGACTACTGGCTACTTCTTCTCAACCCTGATACCTGAACCTGTTAACTATGACTTCCGCCGCCGCGAAGTCGCGCGGGGTCGTGATCTTGATGTTGTCGCCGCCGCCTTCGACGATGCGGACGGTCTCGCCGAGCCGCTCGACGAGGGCGCTACAGTCGGTCACGTCCGCGCCGAGCGCGCCGGGCTGCTCGTAGGCGCGGCGCAGGAGCCCGAGGCGGAAGCACTGCGGCGTCTGCGCGTGCCAGAGTCGCGCGCGTTCGAGCGTGCGCACGACGCGGCCGTCCTCCACCTCCTTCACCGTCTCGACGGCGGGGGCGGCCAGCACCGCGGCGCCGTGCTCCTCCGCCGCGCGCACCGTGCGGTCTATCTCCGCGGGCGTGACGAAGGGGCGCACGCCGTCGTGTACGGCGACCACGTCAACCCCTTCGCCGCCGAGCGCTTGCAGCCCGCGCCGGACGGACTCGGCGCGGGTCTCGCCGCCCGGCACGGCGCGCGCGACCTTGCGCAGCCCGTGCCCCGCGGCGAGCGCGAGGAACTCCTCGCAGGCGTCCCCCGGCAGGACGGCGACCGCCTCAGAAATCGTCTCGCACAACTCGAACCGCGAGAGCGTGTGGATGATGATTGGGATGCCGGAGAGTTCCCGGAACTGCTTGGGCCGCCCGCCGCCCGCCCGGCTCCCCCGCCCGGCGGCGACGATGATCGCTACGTTCATACGTGTTTGAGTGATAGGTGACGGGTGATAAGTGATAAGAAAGAAAAGCGGGCTTCAGCTTTGTCTTATCACTTATCACCCATCACTTATCACTCAAGATTGTTCCGGCTCCGCGCTGCGGACGGGGGCGTGCTGCTGGCGCGGCTCGCGCTGCTGGAAGGGGCGGCGCGGCTGTTGGGTGGTGTGTATGTCGCGCGACTCCCTCTGGTGGCCGCCGTTCTCCGCGTCCTCCCAGAGGCGGCCGAAGATCATCTTGCCGGCGGTCGTCTGGAGCACGCTCGTCACGGCGATGTCGGCGTTCTTGCCGATCATGCGGCGCGCGTTGTCCACCACCACCATCGTCCCGTCGTCGAGGTACGCGACGCCCTGGTTGTACTCCTTGCCCTCCTTCAGGATGAAGACGCGCATCGCCTCGCCGGGCAGCACGACGGGCTTGAGGGAGTTCGCCAGCTCGTTGATGTTCAAGACCTGTATGCCGTGGAGCTGCGCCACCTTGTTGAGGTTGAAGTCGTTCGTGACGACCACGCCGTCCAGGCTCTTCGACAGCTCAAGGAGCTTCAGGTCAACCTCCTTCACCGCGGGGAAGTCCGTGTCCACGACCTGTATGTCGAGCGAGGGGTTCGACTGCAAACGGTTGAGCATGTCCAGGCCCCGCCGCCCGCGCTGGCGCTTGGACGAGTCGGGCGAGTCCGCGACCTGTTGCAGCTCGCGGAGGATGAACTGCGGGACGACGATGGTTCCCGAGAGGAAGCCGGTCTCGGCCACGTCGGCGATGCGGCCGTCGATGATGACGGAGGTGTCGAGAATCTTCACGTCGCGGCGCGTGGCCTTGTCGCTGAAGATGCCGCCCAGGGCCGAGAGGTCGAGGTAGTCGCCCTTCGCCGCGCCGACCATCAGCCCGATGTAGGCCATGATGAAGGCGAGCGCCAGCGTCAGGAAGACCTTCGTCGAGGGGTGGACGGCGTTCGCCTCCTGGTAGCTGATGAGGAACCCGATCAGCACGCCGCCGACGATGCCCATCATCGAGCCGATGCCGGCGCCGATCAGCGTCTTCAGCGACGCCTCCTGAATGCGCATCTCGAAGAGGATGATGACGCAGGCGATGACGAGGGCGAGCACCGCCGAGACGCAGTGAATCGGGACTCCGAACAGGGCCGTCCGGCCGGGCATCGCGTGCCCGATGGGGTCAAGCAGGTACCCCGCCCCGATGAGGATTCCTATGAAAACGAGCCGTATGAGAACCGTGTTCGTCCGCATGACGCCGGAGATATTAACACTTTATCCGGCGTCTGTCTCTGACTAAAACGGGGTCTGCGGCGCGCCGGCCCCGGCCTCCGGCGACTGCTCCGCGGCGCCCATCTCGACCGCGCAGCGGCGGTTCTGATACTTGTTCCGCTTCGACCAGGAGAGGCACCCCGGGCACACCTCCGCCTCCGACTCCGGCGCGACGATCTCGTGCGCCTCCCGCAGCTCGACGCCGCACACGGCCGCGGCCGGCGCGTAAGGTTTGATTAAAGAATCCTGCCCCAAATCGTGAATGAAATGTACCGACATCGTCTTAACTTCTCCCGATTGCGTGTCGCTCTTCCGGAGCGAAATCGACGACAACCTTCCCCTTCTAAAACAACTCGTCCATCGCCTCCTCCACCGACCGCACGCCGACGACGCGGACGCCGAGGAGGCGTTCGAGGCCGGCGGTGTTCGAGGCGGGGAGGACGATCTTCTTGAAGCCGAGCGCCTGCGCCTCGCGCGCGCGCGCCTGCGCCTGCATGGCGCCGCGCACCTCGCCCGTCAGGCCCACCTCGCCGAAGACGGCCGTGTGCGGGTCTACGGGCAGGTTCTTGAAGCTCGAAGAGATGGCGGCGATGACGCCGAGGTCCGCGGCCGGCTCGTCGATTTCGAGCCCGCCCGCGACGTTGACGAACACGTCGTCGCCGAGCAGGTGGAAGCCGACGCGCTTCTCAAGCATCGCGATGAGGAGCGCGATGCGGTTCGCGTCGAACCCCTGCGCCATCCGGCGCCCCGTCCCGTACTTCGAGCCCGAGACGAGCGCCTGGATTTCCACGAGCACCGGGCGCGTGCCCTCCATGCACGCCGTCACGACCGACCCGGCCACGCCCTGCGGGCGCTCCTGAAGGAACATCTCCGAGGGGTTGGCGACCGGCACCAGCCCCTCGCCCGTCATCTCGAAGACGCCCAGCTCGTTGGCCGCGCCGAAGCGGTTCTTCGTCGCGCGCACGATGCGGTGGTTGTGGTGGCGCTCGCCCTCGAAGTAGAGCACCGTGTCCACGATGTGTTCGAGCGCCTTCGGCCCCGCAATCGAGCCCTCCTTCGTCACGTGGCCGATGAGGAAGACGGGGATCGTCCTGTTCTTCGCCAGCATCAGGAACTGCCCCGCCACCTCGCGCACCTGCGAGACCGACCCGGGCGCGGATTCGATCTTCGAGGAGAAGACGGTCTGTATCGAGTCGACGATGATGGCGCCCGGCTCGTTCCGCTCCACCTCGTCGAGGATGTTCTCCAGATTCGTCTCGGGCAGGAGGTAGAGGTTCTCCGCCTCGACGCCGAGCCGCTCGCCGCGCATCTTGATCTGCCGCTCCGACTCCTCGCCCGAGACGTAGAGGACGCGCTCGTTCTGCCGGCTCAGACGGTCTGCGACCTGAAGCAGGAGGGTCGACTTCCCGATGCCGGGGTCGCCGCCGATGAGGATGAGGCTGCCCGGCACGATGCCGCCGCCGAGCACGCGGTCGAACTCCGTCACGCCCGAAGAGACGCGCGCGTCGTCCTGCGACTCGATCTCGCCGAAGCGCACGGGCTTCACCTCGCGCAGCCGGAAGCCGCCGCGCGCGGCCATGCCCTTCGCGGCCGCCGCCGCGGGGCGCGCGCGCTCCTCCACGAACGAGTTCCACTCGCCGCAGTCCGGACACTTCCCCAGCCACTTGCCCGACTGCTTCCCGCAGTTCTGACAGACGTAAACCGTCCCCGTTGCCTTAGCCACTTTTCAATCTTCCTTGTCTTAAAATTCAGTCCCGGTTAGCCGACGATGCTTGTAAATGCCGCGCGCAAAGTTCGGCCCATTTTACCACCCGGCGGCGGCCGCTTCAGCCGCACAAAGCGCGACGGCCGCCGCCGTTCGCTTGACACGAACCGGCGGCGGCCGTCTGCAACTTTCGGGCTTTTTCTAGAGCAAATCCTTGATTCTCTCGGTCGGGCGCCCGAGCACGGCGCGGCCCCCGCGCTCGACGATGGGGCGCTGGATGAGGTCCGGGTGCTCGGCCATCAGTCGTATCAGCTCGTCGTCCGAAAGCCCGCGCCCGCCCAGCCCGAGTTCCTTGTAGACGGCCTCGCCCGTGCGCAGAAGCTCGCGCGGCGCGACGCCCATCTTGGCGAGCAGCTCGCGCAGCTTCGCCTCGCCAATCGGCTCTAGATAGTAGTTGACCTTCTCGAAGTCCACGCCGCTCTCACGGAGCAGCCTGTCCGCCTCGCGGCACTTCGTTCAAGTCGGCTTCTCGTAGACCGTGATTCTGTCGTCCATAACGTCAGTTTTCAGTTTTCAGTTTTCAGCCTGTCGTTTCCGTCCGGGGCGCACGAGTGTAGCGCGGCCCCGACTGAAAACTGAAAACTGAAGACTGAAAACTCTTAAGGAAAGATTCCCCGCACGCTCGTCGCCTCGGCCACGCGGCCGACGGCGACGACGTAGGCGCCGGTGCGCATGTCCGTCCGGAAGCGCTCGGCCGAGGCGTAGACGCTGGCGAAGGCCGTGCGCATCGTCTGCTCTAAAGTCTCGCGCACGCGGTCTTCCGTCCAGAAGTAGCTGTACTGATCCTGCACCCACTCGTAGTAGCTGACGGTGACGCCGCCCGCGTTGGCGAGGATGTCGGGCAGGAGGAAGACGCCGCGGTCGAAGAGGACGCGGTCGGCGCCGGGCGTGACCGGGCCGTTCGCCAGCTCGGCGATGAGGCGCGCGCGCACGCGCCCGACGTTCGCGAGCGTGATGCTGTTCTCAAGCGCCGCGGGGCAGAGGATGTCGCATTCGACCTCAAGCACCTCGTCGCGCGGGACGGGCGTCGTGTTGGGCGTGCCCACGACCGTGCCCGTCTCGGCCTTGTGCCGGAGCGCGGCCTGCACGCCGATGCCGTGCTCGTTGTAGACGCCCGCGCGCGAGTCGGCGATGGCGACGACGCGCGCGCCGTCCTCGCCCGCGACGAGGCGCGCGAAGTTGGCGCCCGCGTTGCCGAAGCCGTGGATGGCGACGCGCGCGTCCCTCAGATTTATCCCCCGCACGCGGCACGCCTCGCGCACGGCGTAGAGGCAGCCGCGCGCCGTCGCCTCGTTCCGCCCGAGCGAGCCGCCCAGGGCGATGGGCTTGCCCGTCACCACGCCCAGCTCCGTGTGGCCGCGCACCATCGAGATGGTGTCCATGATCCAGGCCATCGTCTGCTCGTCGGTGTAAACGTCGGGCGCGGGGATGTCGCGGTCGGGGCCGATGATGGGCGCGATCTCGAAGGCGTAGCGGCGCGTCAGCCTCTCCAGCTCCCCCTTCGACATCGACTTCGGGTCGCAGACCACGCCGCCCTTCCCGCCGCCGTAGGGGATGCCGACCGTCGCACACTTCCAGGTCATCCAGGAGGCCAGCGCCTTCACCTCGTCGAGCGTCACGCCGGGGTGGAAGCGGATGCCGCCCTTAGCCGGCCCGCGCGCGACGTTGTGCTGCACGCGGTAGCCCTCGAAGACGCAGACCTGCCCGCCGTCCATCTTGACGGGGATGGAGACGACGAGCTGCCGCTTGGCGTTCTTCAGGACCTGGCGCATCGAGTCGTCGAGGTCGAGGTAGTTCGCGGCGGTCTCGAACTGCTGCTGCGCGATCTTGAACGGGTTGAGTTCTTCCGCGGGCGCGGCCGTCGCGGTCTGAAGGCTCATAGGGTTCGTCCTCTCGTTCGGAGTGTCCCCCCCCCCGGCTCGTTCCCTCCGTCGGGCGAGACTCAAATTACAAGTTCGATGTGCAAAGTTCAAGGACTTTCCGGAACCGGCGCGGCGCGGCGGGTTCTAAGTGAGGGAGTCCCGCTCGACCCGTTGGCACCGGCGCGATGGAGGACACAGACGATGTTCAGCAACCTGATCGAGTCGGGGTCGCACGCGGCCGACCTCAAGCGCAAGGGGAGATTCTTTCTCGCCGCCACGGCCTTCTACGGGCTGCTGCTCGCCGTGGCGGGCGTCGGCAGCATCTACGCCTACAACGCACGTCTCGACTACAACCCGGACTACGAGCTTGTCTCGATGATGCGCTTCCCGCCCGCCGAAGCCCGCAGCGAAGAGCCGCGTCGGGAGGAGCGGCGCGCCGCGTCGGCGCCCGCCCGGTCGGAACAGATCGCCATGCGCGTCGAGATTTCGACGCAGACGCCGTACCGGACCAACCGCATCGCCGACATCCACACGCCCGAGGTGCGGCCGAACCAGCGGGTCGTCATCGGCCCACACAACTTCACGCCCGAGGTGAGCGGCGGCCCCGTCGGGCCGCACAACAACGGCTCGCCCTACGGCTCGGGCAACAACAACAACGCGGGGCCGGCCGTGACGGAGACGGTCGAGCAGCCGCCGCCGCCCGCGGCCGTCCCGACGCCGACGCCCGCGCCGACGCCGAAGCAGAACACCGGCCCGGTCAGGCTCCCCTCCACGCTCATCTCAAGCAAGGCGATTGAGAAGCCCGCGCCGCCCTACCCGCCCATCGCGAAGGCCGCGAACATACAGGGGACGGTCGCCGTGCAGATAGTCATCGACGAGCAGGGTCGCGTCATCTCCGCGAAGGCGACGGACGGCCCGCCGCTCCTTATGAACGCGGCCGTGCAGGCGGCCTACAGGGCGAGCTTCACGCCGACCGTCCTCGGCGGCCAGCACGTGAAGGTCACCGGGAGCATCACGTACAACTTCGTGCTCCGCTAAAGGCCGACGACGAAGACCGCTACGCCCCGCCCCGCTCACGCCGCGGGCCACGCCGCGCGGCACTCCCTCCTCCGGCGCGTGCGCCGTGCACCCTCGACGCACGGCGCGCGCGCCCCGCACGCCCCGAATATTTTTTTCAAACGGCCGGAACTTAAGCCCGCGGCCTCGCGTTAATGAACCCGATGACAGGCCCCGGGAGGTCGGGGGCCGGAGGATTGAAGGGCACGCCCCGCGCGGGGCGACGGGGCATTCATACAGGGAGGCGTGTGTCCGCACGCACGCCCCGAGACAAGGAGAAGTATCGTGAAGAGACTTCATAAGGCAATCATAAGCTTCGGCATCGTCGCAGTCCTCGTCGCAGGTTCGTCGAACGTCTTCGCCAAGTCGGAGACCTCCAGGGAGCGCACCGTCAGCGGCGCCATCGTCCGCATCGACCGCGACGCCCGCACCATCACCGTCCGCGAGCACAGGAGCGGCCAGGAGGTTCAGGTCAAAGTCCCCGCCGGAACCGTGCTGCGCACGAACCAGGTCGGGCTCCTCGCCGCCAACTTCGAGCAACTGATCGTCGGCGTGTTCATCCTCGACGTGCGCGTCCGCTAGCTTTAAGACCGGCCCGCGCTCAAACGGCGAACGCCGAACCGAAGAGAAGGGCTTCGGTTCGGCGTTCGCCTTTTTATTAAGCCTCGGCCCGCGCCGGCCTCACGCGACTTGCGCGTGGCGGCGCGGGACGCGCGCGCTGACGCCGCAGGTGATCTCGTAGGAGAGCGTGCCCGCCGTCCGCGCGAGGTCTTCCGCGGGGAGCAGCAGCCCGCCGTCCGCGCCGAGCATCGTCACCTGCTCGCCCACGCGCACGCCGTCGATCCCCGTCACGTCCACCAGCGTCAAGTCCATCGAGACGCGCCCGACGACCGGCGCGTACACGCCCCTGATGATGACGCGGCCGCGGTTCGACAGCGAGCGCGCGTAGCCGTCGGCGTAGCCCGCGGGCACAATCGCCACCGTCATCTCGCGCGCGGCCTCGTACGTGCAGCCGTAGCCCAGGGTCTCGCCCGCGTGCACACGCTTCAGAAGGGTGACGCGCGTGCGCAGCGACATCACGGGGCGCAGTTCCGGCGCGCCCGCGTGCGGCGGCAGCACGTCGCGCCAGAGCCCGTAGAGCACGCCGCCCGGCCTGACCATGTTGCCGCGCGTCTCGGGGTGCGCGAGGGCCGCGGCGGAGTTCGCCATGTGCTCGTAAGTGGGGTTGAACCCGCGCGACCTGAAGGCCGCGACCGCCTCGCGGAAGCGCCCCAACTGTTCGGCCGTGAAGCAGTCGCGGCGCGGCTCGTCGGCGGCGGCGAAGTGAGTCATCAGCCCGTCCACGCGGACGTGCCGGAGCGGGCGCAGGGCTTCGGCGAACTCCGCCGCCTCGTCGTAGCGCACGCCGAGCCGGCCCATGCCCGTGTCAAACTTCACGTGTATGTCGGCGACGACCCCGGCGGCGCGCGCCGCCGCGTCGAGCGCCCGGGCAGTGTCGAGGCGGTAGACGACCGGGACGATGCCTTCGGCGACGCACCCTTCGGCCTGCCCCTCCCAGAAGCCGCCGAAGCTGAGGACGAAGCGTGACACCCCCGCGCGGCGCAGCGCGAAGCCCTCCTCCGGCGTCGCCACGCCGAACCAGTCGGCGCCCTCCGCTTCGAGCCGGCGCGCGCACCCGGCGGCGCCGTGCCCGTAGGCGTCGGCCTTGACCACGCCCATCACCTTCACGCCCGGCCCGACGCGCCCGCGCACCGCGCGGAAGTTCCACGCCAGCGCGTCGAGGTCGATTTCGGCCCACGTCGGGCGGCCGCCCGCCAAAACGGAATCGTTCATGAAAGCCCCGCCGCCTGTCCTGTTGTCGAGAAGAACGCCGCCCGCAGTCTCGCACAAAAACGGGTGCGTCTGCCACAACGGTCAGATGAGATTGCCACGCAGCATTCTCGTAACCTTATTGCAACCGGACGCTGATAAGTTGGGAACACTTTCATTCTGTGTGTACAGACCGTACGTTGCGGGCGGCGCCGAGGGACGCCGGCCTGCATGGGAATTTTTCAAACAGGGGGTTGGACATGGCTACTGGAACTAAGAGGCAGGAGCAGGAGTCGGGACGGAAGGGCGGGGCGGCCGGGCAGTCTCCGCAGGAGGCGCCCGGGCTCGTCGTCAAGGACGGACTCACGGGGGCGGAGGCGCCCGTGAACGGCCGCGAGTTCGGCGCCGACGGGCGGCAGGACGCGCTGAAGAAGTACGTGAACGAGGAGCAGCTGGCGCGCGGGCTCGGCTGGTTCAGCATCGGCCTCGGGCTGGCGGAGCTGCTCGCGCCGCGCGGCGTGGCGAAGGTCGCGGGCGTCCGCGGCAACACGGGGCTGATACGCCTGTTCGGCCTGCGCGAGATCGCGAGCGGCATCGCAATCTTTACTCAGGGCAGGAGGCCGGCCGGGGCCGTCTGGTCGAGGGTCGTCGGCGACGCGCTCGACCTCGCGTGCCTGGGCGCGGCCTACGCGTCGCCCGGCAACGACAAGGGGCGACTCACGTTCGCCACGGCGAACGTGCTGGCCGTGACGGCGCTCGACGTGCTCTGCGCGCAGCAGCTCAGCGCAGACCCCGACGGCGCGAAGACGCAGAGGGGGAACATTCCCGTGAACAAGAGCATCGTCATCAACGCCTCGGCCGAAGAGGTCTACCAGTTCTGGCGCGACTTCGAGAAACTGCCGCTCTTCATGCGCTACCTCGAATCGGTGACGGTGACGGGCGAGGGCCGCTCGCACTGGGTGGCGAAGGCGCCGGGCGGCAGCGTCGAGTGGGACGCGGAGGTCACCGAAGACCTTCCGAACCGGCTCATCTCGTGGCGCTCGCTGGAAGGCTCGGAGGTCGAGACCTCGGGCACGGTGCGGTTCGAGCCCGCGGTCGGCGGGCGCGGCACGGTCGTCCACGTCCAGCTCGACTACAACCCGCCGGGCGGAGCCCTGGGCGCGCTCTTCGCGAAGCTCTTCGGCGAAGACCCGGACGGGCAGATGCAGACCGACCTGCGCCGCTTCAAGCAGGTCATCGAGCTGGGCGAGGTGGTCGTCTCCGACGGCACGCTGATGGGCGAGGGCTACAGCGAGCAGCGGCCGGCGCAGCCGCTCGGCGTCGGCGTCGGCGGCGGGCAGCTTCAGCAGTAGTGACGGCAGAATAAGGGGGACGTGAATGAGAGCGAACTGTTGGTACGGCAAGAAGGACGTGAGGGTCGAGCAGGTGCCCGACCCGAAGATTCTCAACAAGCGCGACGCGATAGTTAAAATCACCTCGACGGCCATCTGCGGCTCCGACCTGCACCTCTACAACGGCTTCATGCCGACGATGCAGGCGGGCGACGTGCTCGGGCACGAGTTCATGGGCGAGGTCGTCGAGGTGGGGCCGGAGGTGCACGACCGCGAGGTCGGCGACCGCGTCGTCGTCTCCTTCCCCATCTCCTGCGGCAAGTGCTTCTTCTGCCAGCAGGAGATGTACACGCTGTGCGAGAACTCGAACCCGAACGCGTGGATGGCCGAGAAGATGTTCGGCCACAGCCCTTGCGGCATCTACGGCTACTCGCACCTGACGGGCGGCTACGCGGGCGGGCAGGCCGAGTACGCGCGCGTGCCCTTCGCCGACGTGGGCACCATCAAAATACCCGAAGGGCTCGACGACGAGAAGGTGCTCTTCCTCTCCGACATCTTCCCGACCGGCTACATGGGCGCGGAGATGTGCGACATCAAGCCGGGCGACACCGTCGCCGTCTGGGGCTGCGGCCCCGTGGGCCAGTTCGCGATGGCGAGCGCCTACCTGCTCGGCGCGGAGCGCGTCGTCGGCATCGACCGCTTCCCCGAGCGCCTGAAGATGGCGCGCGAGGGCGCGAAGGCCGACACCATCAACTACGAGGAGGCGAACGTCTACGAGACCCTGATGGAGATGACGGGCGGGCGCGGCCCCGACGCCTGCATCGACGCCGTCGGCCTGGAGGCGCACGGCGCCGGCGCGCACGGGCTCGCCTACGCCTACGACAGGGCGAAGCAGGCCCTGATGTCTGAGACGGACAGGCCCATCGCGCTGCGCGAGGCGATCATGGCCTGCCGCAACGGCGGGACGGTCTCGGTCATCGGCGTCTACGGCGGCCTCATCGACAAGTTCCCGATGGGCTCGTTCATGAACCGCTCCCTGACGATGAGGACCGGCCAGTGCCACGTCCAGCGCTACTGGAAGAAGCTGCTCGGCTACATCCAGAACGGCGAGATCGACCCGTCGTTCGTCATCACGCACCGCATGAAGCTCGACGACGCGCCGCACGGCTTCGACATCTTCTCGAACAAGGAAGACAACTGCGTCAAGGTCGTGCTCAAGCCCTGACGGCGGCAGGTTAACCACAGAGACACAGGGACACGGCTTGGAGCGTATAAGGCTCCAAGCCGTGTCCCTGTGTCTCTGTGGTTAATCAATTTTGTTGCCTCATTCTGCTCCGCCTCATTTATACTTCCCGGGCTCTTCCTTCTTTTAAAACCGTCGTCACACCTTATGGCATTCGACAAAGTCCTGATCCTCTCCGCCTCCGCCGGCGCGGGGCACATGCGCGCGGCCGACGCCGTCGAGCGCGCGTTCAAGCTCACGAACGCGGCCTCGGAGGTGAGGCACGTAGACACGCTGCAATACACGAACAAGCTCTTCCGGCACCTCTACTCCAAAGCCTACATCGACCTCGTGAACAAGTCGCCCGAGCTGCTCGGCTGGTTCTACGACCACCTGGACAGGCCGTGGAAGAACGAGCGCCGCCGCCTCGCCCTCGACAAGCTCAACACGCGGCCGTTCGTCAAGATGCTTCAGGAGTACCAGCCCGACATCACCGTCTGCACGCACTTCCTCCCCGCCGAGATCATCTCCTGGCTCAAGGCGAAGGGGCGCGTCGCCTTCCGCCAGGCCGTCGTCGTCACCGACTTCGACGTGCACGCCATGTGGCTCTGCCACCACTACGAGCAGTACTTCGTGGCGATGGACGAGACGCGCGAGCACCTCGTGCGGCTCGGGATACCCGGGGCGAAGGTGACCACCTCCGGCATCCCCATCGACCCGGTCTTCGCCGAGCCCAAAGGCAAGCCGGAGATGCGCGCGAAGCACGGCCTCAAACCCGACGTGACCACCGTCCTGGTTTCCGCGGGCGGCTTCGGCGTCGGCCCCGTCGAGCACATGCTCGAATCGCTGGCCGGGATGAGACACCCGGCGCAGGTCGTGGCCCTCTGCGGCCGCAACGCCGAGCTGAAGTCGCGGCTGGAGTCGGCCGCCGCCCGCCTGCCGCCCGGGCACCACGTCACCGTCAAACCCGTCGGGTTCACGACCGAGATGGACGAGTACATGAGCGCCGCGGACATACTCCTCGGCAAGCCCGGCGGGCTGACGACCTCGGAGGCGCTGGCGAAGGGCCTGGTCTTCGTCATCGTCAACCCCATCCCGGGGCAGGAGGAGAGGAACTCCGACCACCTGCTGGAGAACGGCGTCGCCCTCCGCTGCAACAACCTGCCGGTGCTCGCCTACAAGCTCGACCGCCTCCTCGACGACCCCGCGCGCTTCGCCTCGATGCAGGCCGGCGCGCGGCGCATGGCCCGCCCCGACGCCGCGCGCGACGTCGTCAGGAAGTTGCTGGAACTGCAAGCGGGGTGATGAGGCTTTCGGATTAACCGGGGCCGGCGCGGACTACTCGCGCCACATGTTCTCGAAGCGTGTGAACTCTTTCAGGAAGGCGAGGTTGACGGTGCCGGTCGGGCCGTTGCGCTGCTTCGCGATGATGAGTTCGGCCGTGCCCGAGTTCTCCTCCGTCCGGTTGTACTGCTCCTCGCGGTAGATGAAGGCGACGAGGTCGGCGTCCTGCTCGATGGAGCCGGACTCGCGCAGGTCGGAGAGCTGCGGGCGGTGGTCGCTCCTGGCCTCGGGCGCGCGCGAGAGCTGCGAGAGCGCGACGAGCGGCACGTTCAACTCCTTCGCCAGGCCCTTCAGCTCGCGCGAAATCTGCGACACCTCCTGCTGCCTCGACTCGGAGCGCCGCGACGAGCCCGACATCAGTTGCAGGTAGTCAACGACGATGAGGTCTAACCGCTTCTGCTCGGCCGCGAGGCGCCGCGCCTTCGCCCTCATCTCCAGCACCGAGATGCCCGGCGTGTCGTCGATGAAAATCCGCGCCTCCGCCAAAGTCCCCAGCGCCCCCGCCAGCCTCGCCCACTCGTCGCGCGACAAGTACCCGCTCCGGAAACGGTGCGCGTCCACACGCCCCTCCGAGCAGAGCATGCGCATCACCAGGGACTCCTTCGACATCTCCAGAGAGAAGATCGCCACCACCGCCCCCGCCTGTATCGCCGCGTTCTGCGCGAGCGTCAGGCAGAGCGAGGTCTTGCCCATGGACGGCCTGGCGGCGACGATGACGAGGTCGGACGCCTGGAGGCCGGAGGTCATCGTGTCGAGCTCGGTGAAGCCGGTGGTGAGCCCCGTCAGCATGGCGGAGCGGCCGGCCATCTCCTGCACCTTTTCGAGGAGCAGGTCGGCGACGGGCTTGATGTGCGCGAAGCCCTGCCGCGTGCGCTCGTCGGCGAGCGCGAAGATCATCTGCTCGGCGTGGTCGAGGATGATGGTGGCCTCGTCCTCGCCTTCGAGCGCCTCGCTCGTGATCTTGTTGGCGACCTTGACGAGCTGCCGCATGAGCGAGTGGTCTTTGACCACCTTCGCGTAGGCCGCCACGTTGGTGAAGTGCGGCAGGCCGTAGGTCAGCTCCGAGATGAAGGTCATCCCGCCGGCCTGCTCCAGCACGCCCTCGCGGCGCAGCTCTTCGCTGAGGAGCAGCGGGTCGATCTCGCTGCCGCGCTCGCTCAGACCGATCATCGAGCGGAAGACGTACTGGTGCGCGCGGACGTAGAAGTCCTCGGGGCGCAAAAGCTCGACGGCGTGGTTGACGAGCGAGTTGTCGAGGAGGACGGAGCCGAGGATGGCGCGCTCGGCCTCCGCGCTGTGGGGCAGCGGGCGCTCTAAGAGCTGTTCGCGTGACGGGTCGGCTATGTACTGAGCCATCGGGAGTCGGCCTGTGGAAAACTGACGCGGACTAGACAGGGAAACGGCGCGTCCCCTTCCCGGCCTGCGACGCAGTGGCGCAGGAGCGCGGAGGGGTCGCGCCGCAGGTCTTTATACTACAAGCCGACGGGCGCGACAACAATCATGTTGACGCGCCCCGAAAATAAGTAGTCAGTAGTCAGTAGAAAAAGAAGCGGCGCGTCTCAATCTTTAGACCGGACGCGCCGCTTTGCCTTTCTACTGTCTACTGTCTACTGACTACTGTTTATGCCTCGGCCGCTTCGGTCGTCTCGTCGTTGGGGCCGTCGCCGCCGGAGGGCGGCTCGGCGGCGGCCGCTTCGGGCGCGGCGGCCGTCTGCGCGCCGCCCTCGCCGGTGACGGTGACGGGGATGTCGACGTTCACCTCGCGGTGGAGGCGGACGCTGACGGTGTACTCGCCCGTCTCCTTGATCGGCTCGGCGAGGTGTACGCGGCGGCGGTCGATCTCGTAGCCCTTCTCCTTGAGCGCGTCGGCGATGTGCATCGCCGTCACCGAGCCGTAGAGCAGGCCGTGCTCGCCGACCTTGCGCTCGAAGTTGAGGCGCAGGCCACCCATCTGGCCGGCCTGCGCCTCGGCGCCGGCCCGCTCCTTGGCCTCCTTCTTGAGCAGCGCGGAGCGCTCGGCCTCGATCTGCTTGACGTTGCCGGGCGTCGCCTCCACCGCGAGCTTGCGCGGGAGCAGGAAGTTGCGCGCGTAGCCGGACTTCACCTTGACGATCTCGCCGCGGGCGCCGAGGTTGTCCACGTCCTCGCGCAGCAGTACGTTTGTCGTTGCCATCTCTTGTGTGAACCTCCTTCTAGTCCGCGGTGTACGGGAGCAGCGCGATGTTGCGCGCGCGCTTGATGGCCTCGGTCAGCATGCGCTGGTGCGCCGTGCAGACGCCCGAGATGCGGCGCGGCAGAATCTTGCCGCGCTCGGGGATGAAGTTCTGCAGGAGCTTCACGTCCTTGAAGTCGATGAGGTCTACCTTGTCGACGCAGAAGCGGCAGACCTTGCGGCGGCGCATGCGGCCCCGGCCGCCGCCGCGCCCGCCGCCGCCCTGCGGCCGTCGCTCCGGTACTCCCTCGTCCTCGTTGTCGAAGTCGCGCTCTCTCTCAATGTTTCTGGACATCTCTCTTCTCTTCTCTCTTTGCTAACGCGGGGACGGCCGCGCGGCTCGCCTCTCTTCGAGCGAGAGGGCGCGCTGGCCTTCGGCCCGCCGACCTTAACTTAAAGGTGACACGCGCGCGTCCCTACTCGTTGTCGCCTCCGCCGCCGCCGGAGCGTGCCGACGAGCCGCCGCCGGCCGCGGCCGCGGCGAACGGGCGCTTGGCGGCCTTGCGCTGGCGGCGCGCCTTGAGCTTCTCGGCGCGCTGGCGCTCCTCGTCCACGCGCACGGTCATGTAGCGCATGATGGCGTCGTTGACGCGCATGCGGCGCTCCAGCTCGGCGATCTCCGAGCCGGTGCCCTCGACCTCGAAGAGCACGTAGACGCCCTCGTTCTTGCGGCCGATGCGGTAGGCGAGCTGGCGGCGGCCCAGCACCTCGTTGCGCGTGACCACCCCGCCCTGGTCGGTGACGACGCCGCTGAGGTTCTGCGTCAGCTTCGTCATCTCGTCTTCCTGCGTGTCGGGGTCAACGATAAAGATGACCTCGTAAACTCTCTTCTCTGCCAAAATCATCCTCCTTTTGGATGTCTAGCCTCCGCCGTGTCGGCGGGAGCAAGAAGGAAAGGGGTTAGTGAATGGTGAATGGTAAATAGTAAATGGTTTTTCAATTCACCATTTACTATTCACTATTTACCGGCTAACCGTTGTACATCGACATTGCCTTTTCAATGCCGTCGCGTATGACGGCGCGGAGCGCCTCGGCGCACCGCTCCAGAATCTGCTCGACCTCTGCGCGCTGGCCCTTCGGGAAGCGTTCGAGGACGAAGCCGGCCGTGTCGCCCACGGGGTGCTCCGGCTTGATGCCGACGCGCAGGCGCGGGAACTGATCCGTGCCGAGCGTCGAGATGATGTTCTTCAAGCCCTTCTGCCCGCCGCTCGAACCGCCCGGGCGCAGGCGGATGGAGCCGAAGGGGAGCGCGATGTCGTCGCTGACGACGACGAGGTCGCTCGCGGCTTTCAAGTCTGAGCGCTTGCGCAGCAGGCACGCGACCGACTCGCCGCTCAGGTTCATGTAGGTCTGCGGCTTGACCAGCTCGACCGCGCGCCCTTCAAGCTCGGCCCTGCCGACGAGCGCCTTGCACTCCGCCCGCTTGACCTGCGCGCCCGTCTGCCGCGCCAGCAAATCGACGAGCATGAAGCCCAGGTTGTGGCGCGTCCACTCGTAACGCTCGCCCGGATTGCCCAGACCGACGATGAGCATGAAATGCAGTAGACGGTAGACAGTAGTCAGTGGCCAGTAGAAGACTTGTCGTCGCCCGAACCGTGCGGCTGTCAGCGTCAACGTCCGCCGAGCCGAGCCTGCTGACTACCGACTACTGCTCGTGCTGACTACTCCTCGTCTTCCTTCTTGCCCTTGCCGATGACTTCGGGCTCGGAGACCTCTTCCTCGGGCGTGCGCTCCTCGACCTGCTCCTCGCGGACGACGGCGACCGTGGCGACGGCCGTCTCGGGGTCGGTCACGACGGTGATGCCCTCATCGACCTTCACGTCCGAGACGTGCAGCACTTCGTGGACGCCGAGGTGCGACACATCGACGCTGATGAAGTCGGGGATGATGCTCGGGCGGCAGCGAATCTCGACCTCGCGCAGGAGCTGTTCGAGGATGCCGCCGCCGTCCGCCGCGCCCGCGGGCTCGCCTTCGAGTTCGAGACGGACGGAGACCTCGATCTCCTGACCGCGCACGAGGCGGCGGAGGTCGGCGTGGATGAGCCGCGTCTTGACGGGGTCGATCTGCCGGTCGAGGAACATGACCTCGCTCGGGCCGACGCCGTCCACGTCGAGCGTGAAGATGGCGTTGTGCCCCGCCCCCGACCGCAGGATCGCGGCCAGCTCCGCCAGCGGCGCGGCCGCCGCGACGGGCTCGCCCTCGCCGCCGTAAATCGTGAGCGGCACCATCCCGCGCGCGCGCAGCCGCCGCGAGTCGTTCTTGCCGCGTCCGGCGCGCAGCTCGGCGCGCACCGTTATCTCTTCTCTCTCTGCCATGATGACTCCTAAAAGCCGTGAACGGTAAACCGCGGCGGGCGACGGGTGAAAGCTTTTACCCGTCGCCTTTCACGGCTTACCGGTCGCGTGAAGTGTTCGCCCTCCGCCTCACACGAAGAGCGAGGAGACGCTCGTCTCCTCGTGGATCGACTTAATCGCTTTCGCCAGAAGCGGAGCGATGCTCAAAACGTTAATCTTCTTCTCGCGGCACGCCGAGTCGCGCAAGGGGATCGTGTTCGTCGTCACGACGCGCTCGATCTCCGACTCGGCCAGGGCCTCGCACGCGCGCCCGGACAGCACCGGGTGCGTGAAGCAGGTGTGGATGCGCTCGGCCCCCGCCTGCCTGAGCGCCGCCGCGACCTTCGTCAGGGAGCCGCCCGTGTCGCACATGTCGTCCACGATGAGGCAGCTCCTGCCCTTCACCTCGCCCACCACGTTCATCACCTCGGCGACGTTCGCCTTCTCGCGGCGCTTGTCGCACAGGGCGAGGGAGGCGGGCGTGCCGTCGTCCGACGTGAGGCGCTTGGCGTAGGCGCGCGCGCGCTCCGCCCCGCCCGTGTCGGGCGCGACCACCGTCAGGTTCGGGAGCTTGTGATCCATGTAGTGGCCGATGAAGGCCGGCGCCGCGAAGAGGTGGTCGACGGGGATGTCAAAGAACCCTTGAATCTGCGCCGCGTGCAAGTCCATCGTGAGCACGCGGTCGGCGCCGGCGGTCGCGATCAGGTTCGCCACGAGCTTCGCGCCGATGGCGACCCGCGGCCTGTCCTTCTTGTCCGAGCGCGCGTAGCCGAAGTACGGGATGACCGCCGTCACGCGCTCGGCCGACGAGCGGCGGAAGGCGTCGAGCATGACGAGCAGCTCCATCAGGTGCGCGTCCGTCGGCGGGCACGTCGGCTGCACGATGAAGATGTCGGCGCCCCGCACGTTCTCCGTGATCTGGAAGTTGAACTCCCCGTCCGAGAACCTGTCGGTCGTCGCCAGCCCGGGGTCGCAGCTCAGGTAGTTACATATCTCCTGAGTCAGCGCCCGGTTCGCGTTCCCCGAGAAGACTTTGATGCCGCCGGTTGTGCTCATCTTTTAAGTGATGAGTGATAAGTGACGGGTGATGAGTGATAAAAGAAAGCCGTTATCTTCTCTTATCACTTATCACCCGTCACTCATCACTTGTACTGGGGAGGTAGGACTCGAACCTACGAATGCCGGTTCCAAAGACCGGTGCCTTACCACTTGGCGACTCCCCAATCCCGGTTTCAAGCCCCGCCGCCCGGCAGGAGAACCGCCGCGACGCGGCCGAGCGCCGCGAGGTACTCGGCGCGCGTCAGCGTCTCGCACGCGAAGACTCGCCAGCCGACCTCGGCCCTTAAGCCCGCCCGCGCGCGCGACGCTTCCCCCTCGCTTTCAAAGAGTCCGAAGACGCTTGAGCCGCTGCCCGAGAGCATGACCCTCAGCGCGCCCGCCACTCCGAGCGCTTCGCGCGCGCGGCCGATTTCGGGGTGGAGCCGCACCACGACGGCCTCGAAATCGTTCGACCACACATCACAGAGTGAATCGGGGAAATCGGCCTCCGTGCGCGAAACAGGAAGGTTAACGAGCGGTTCCACCTTTGTCAAGGCGGGAGCGCCGAGCGCCCCGTAAGCTTCCGCGGTCGAGACGCGGACGCCCGGCGCGACGACGACGAGGTGCATTTTCGGGGCGTCTTCGAGCGGCCGGATGTCAGTCCCCGTCCCCGTCCCGAGCGCCGTCCCGCCCGTCAGAAAGAAGGGCACGTCCGCGCCCAAACCCGCGCCGATTTCGGCCAACTCACCCGCGCCCGTCTCGATTTCCCAGAGGGTCGCCAGCGCGGCCAGCGTCACCGCCGCGTCGGCCGAGCCGCCGCCTAAGCCCCCCCCGGCCGGAATCACCTTCTCCAGCTCGACGCGCGCGCCCCGACTCACGCCGAAACGTTCGCGCAGGGCCGCGGCCGCGCGCAGGACGAGGTTCGAATCGTCGGCGGGAATCGACGGGTCGGAACAGACGAGTTCGAGTTTTCCGTCAGTCGCGGACTGGAAGGTGAGCGTGTCGCGGAGGGTGACGGTCTGGAAGACCGTGCCGATCTCGTGGTAGCCGTCGGGGCGCCGGCCGTGGACGCGCAGGCCGAGGTTGATCTTGGCGAAGGCCGGGACTTTTATCTTCTCTGCTGACACTGAGAGCGGCCGGCGCCTCCCTTTTCGAAAGCGCCGGCCGCCCGGAAGCTCAACGTTCGTTGCGACCCGCGGCCTTAACGCCTCATGAAAACCTGCGTGAAGTAGTACGTCCCGTCCGAAGCGCGCGCGATGCCGACGGCCGCGTGCGTGTACTCGCCGCTCATGGCGTTCTCGCGGTGCTTCTCCGAGACCATCCAGCGCTCGACGGCGAACGCGGTCGGGTCGTCGTAGCCCTGATTATACGCGATGTTCTCTCCAATCGTCCTCCACCCGTGCAGCCCGAGCACCTGCGCGCGCGCCTTCAGGTCGAGCCCTTCGCGGTCTACGTGGCTCAGGTAACCGCCCCGCGCCATGTTCTGCGAATGGTAACGCGCGAGCCTGACGAGTCCGCCGTCCCATGCGAGCGTGCTCAAGCCCCTGCGCTGGCGCTCACGGTTGACGAGGTCGAAGGCGCGGCGCTCGTCTCCCGTCGCACCCGCCGCGGCGGCCGAGACGGGGGCCGGTGCGTATGAACGCGCGGCGGCCGGGGCCGGCGCGGAGACGCGGGCCACCTGGCGCTCACGCACACGCCCGGGAACTTCCGTGTAGACCGTCCCGACGAGCCTCGCCACGGGGCGCTCGCCCGTCCGCCCCGTCTCCTTCGGCGCGCCGTTGCCGCCGTTGCGGGCCGAAACCGCCGGGGCCATCAAACTTAAAGAAAATAACAGTATAAACGCACGCGCCGCCCAACCTTTTGGCGCGCTGCGGGGGAACCGCCCTGCAACCATGGGGGAACTCCTTGAATTTCAAACCCTTGACCGGAGGAGGCCGACGTGTGACCAGACTGGGCAAGTGGTCAACCTGTTGGCAATGTTAAAACATTGTTTGGCCGGAGTCAATCCTTAAAACTTTGCAACAGAAATGACACACGCCGGGCGTAGGACAACCTACTTAAAATCAAGCGTTTGCCTCAATTAAGACGGAATTTCGCGACTTAAAGGAGAGAGATGCGCTTCAGTTGGTCGAAGGGGTGCGACCGTTCGAAGGCGGGCACACTTTAGCCGTTGAAGGCGGGAGAAAGCAACTCTTTATTTTGTCTCGCCCAGTTTGGCTTTGATTCTGGCCGTGTCTGCGGCTTCCGCCGCGAGGGAGAGGGCTTTGCGCCAGGAGGCGACCGCCTTTTCCTGCTGGCCGAGCTTTTTGAAGAGGTCGCCCAGGTGCTCTTGAATCGTGGCCGAAGTCGGGTTGCGGCGTGCCGCGTCGCTTAGATAGCGTTCGGCCTCTTTCAGTTTGCCCAGCTTGAAATAAACCCAGCCGAGACTGTCGAGAAACGAAGGGTTCTGCGGCTCCGCGCGGACGGCGCGCTCTATCATGGCGCGCGCCTCTTCGAGCTTCTGGTCGTGCTCGGTGAGGAAGTAGCCCAAATTGTTGAGCGCCGTCGCGTTGTTCGCGTCCTTCGAGAGCACCTGGCGGAGCGTCTCCTCGGCGCCCTTCGTGTCCCCGGCGCGCTCCTGCGCGGAGGAGAGCATGATGAGGGCGTTCGTCGTCTGCGCAGGGTCTTCGGCCGAGGCGAGCGAGAGCGCCTTGCGGGCGGCCTCGACGGCCTCAGTCCCCCGCCCCGCGCCCATCAGCACGTTCGAAATGAAGAGGTACTCTTCGAAGTCGCTCGCGTCGCCCTTCAGGCGCGTGCGCAGGAGGGCGAGCGCCTCTTCGGCGCGACCGGTCTCGGCGAGCGTCTGCGCCTCCTGCCGGAGCAGCCGCCCATCCTCTGGGAAGCGCTGGCGCGCGGCGCGGATTGCCTGGAGCGCCTCCGTCCGCTTGCCGTTCGAGCGCAGGAACTCGACCTTCTGAATGTCCGCGGTGGGGTCTGTGTCGGGGAGCAGCGCGCGCATGCGGTCGAAGGCGGCGAGCGCCTGCTCGGTCTGCCCGGCCTGCTGGCGTAGGCCGGCGATCTCAAGGAGCACGGAGACGGCGAAGCGGCGCTCGCGGTCGTTGGCGAGCGGCGAGTCCTTGATGCTGCGCGACTTGAGGAGGTCTTCGTAGACGCCGACGGCTTCGTCGAACCGCGAAGCCTCCTCGTAGACCTTGGCGAGCGCGAGCTGGAGTTGAAGTCGCTCGGCGTCGCTGCCCGGCTTGACGGCCGCGAGCGAGCCCTTGAGCGTCTCGACGGCGCCCGCGACGTTGCCGCCGCGGGCCTGCGCGCGCGCGAGGGTCTGCGCGGCGCCGACGTTCGAAGGGCTCTGCGCGACGATGCGCTTCAGCTCCTCGATGACGCCCTTGTCGGCCGAGCCGCCCGCCTCGAAGGCTTCGCCGAGGAGTTGCAGGTAGCGCGGGTTCTCGGGCTCGATGGCCATGGCGCGGCGGATGGCGGCGACGGCTTCGGCCGTCTGCCCGGCGGCGAGCAGGACTTCCCCGAGCCGCGCGTTGGCCGAGTCGGGGCTCAGCTCGCGCCCCTGCGTGACGACCTGGTAGAAGCGGCCCTCCATCGAAGCGGGCAGCGTCGCCCAACGGCGCAGGGCCTCGATAGCCTCCTTCTCGCGGCCGGTGGCGACGTAGAACTCTGCGAGCAGCGCGTAGGCTTCGGCGTCGTTCGGGTGGACGCGGAGCACCTCGCGCAGTTCGGCGACCGCCTTGTCGGCGGCGGCGCGGTCGAGACTCTTCTCGGCGAGGCCGCTCTGGAGCGTGTAGACGCGCGCGAGCGTGCGGTGCGCGCCGTAGCTGTCCGGGTTGGAGCGCACGGCGGCGAGCCCCTCGGACTCGGCCTGCTTGAGGTCGTTGATGATGAGGAAGGTTTCGGCGAGCGCGGCGCGCGCCTCGGAGAGCGTCGGTTCGAGTTCGGCGGCCTGCTGGAAGGCGGCCTGCGCGCGCCGCAGGCCGTCGAGCGTGAGCGTCCCCGAACGCACGCCTTCGAAGTAGCGCTGACCTTCGAGCAGCTTGGCGTAGGCTTGCGCGCGCCGCGAGAGCCCGGAAGTCTGCGGCTGCGCCGGCTGAGTCTGCGCCTGCGGGGCGGGCCGGGCCGCCGGGGCGGCGTCGCGCGCGGGCTGCGCGTGGGCGGCGGAGCACAGGGCCGCGAGTGCGCAGGCCGCGAGGCTGGCGCGCTTCCCCCGCGCGGGACGAGAAGACGGGTTCAAGCTAGTGTTCCTTTCGCGGCCCGCACCGGGTCGCCTTCCCCGCGCTCGGTGGCGCGGACGACCGCGGCCCACGCCGCGCGCCGCGGGTAGCAGTAGGCGAGCACGGCGGCGGCGATGACGCCGAAGTAGAGCATGTCCGTCCCCGCGCCCGTCATGACGCTGATGAGGAGGCCGAGTGTCGCGATGACGGCGGCGATGAGGGCGACGGCGACGGTCGTCGTCTGCAAGGTCGAGAGCAGCCCCGCGGCGCCGCGCAGCGCGGCGATGTCCTGGAGGCGCATGGCCGAGAACTTCGTGCGCCGGTAGACGACGGCGCCGACGCCGAGGAAGACGACGACGAAGCGGAGCGTGTTGGCCGCGGTCGGGTTGAAGCGGACGGCCCCCGAGAGGACTCCCGAGAGCGCGACCAGCATCAGCAGCAGCGTGAAGACGCCCACCAGCTTCACGACGTTCGCGGCCGCCGCGTGCCTGCGCCCCAACTCGCCCTGCGTGCCCTCGACAGTCTGTGCCAAAGCCGCCTCCTCGCCTCGCGGGATAGCTCCGTAGAATAAACTCTGCTCGGGGGACGCTGAGAATTCTAGCACCCGCTCAAACGGGCGGGCAAACATGAGACCCGGCGGGCCGCGCCCGCGCCGACGGCCGCCCCGGATGCCCGAAGGGCGCGCGGGCCTCCGTTTGAAGGCCCGCGCGCCCTCGAAGGGTCGCACACGAGTTCGGCGCGGTTACGGCTTGATGCCGTTTCCGCCCGCGGGGGTCGTCGCGGGCGTGGGCGCGGGGGTCGGGAGCGGGCGCACGTCGCGCGCGGGCGCGGTGCGCTGGTTGGGGCGGTCGTAGTTGGCGGGCAGCACCCCGTTGTTCAGAATCACGTCGGCGATGATGTCGTTGCCCTTGCTCGACTGGCTGATGATGACGCCGTCCTTGTTGACCGTCTTCGGCACGACGCCGCTGATCTCGCGCAGGACGCCGCCGACCATGCCCGGCCCCTTCGGCTCCTCGTAGTTGACGCGGTCGGGGTCGGGGTCGGGCACCTGCGCGCCGATGGCGGCCAGCTTCTCCTTGGCCTTCTCGGCGTACTCGCTGTTCGGGTGGCGGCGGACGAGCTGCTGGAGGTACTTCGTCGCCTCGTCCGGCTCCTCCTCCTCAAGGTAGGTCGTCGCGTAGCGGTAGAGCACGGCGGCCATGCCCGAGTAGTTCTTGTACTTCTCGACGACCTCGCGGTAGCGCGACTGCGCGCCCTTCAGGTTGTTGGCGCGGTGCTGGTAGAACTTGTTGAAGTACTGGTCGCCGACGTCCTTCTCGTGGTCGGCGAGGTTCTCCTGCACCTCGCGCAGGCGCAGCTCAATCGCGTCGCGGAGCGAGGACTTCGGGAACTGCTGGAGGCAGAACTTGAGGCGGTGCTCGGCCTTGCGCGCGGGCGAGATGTCGCGGTTGGAGAGCCCCATGCGGCGCATCTCGACCTCGCCCATCTTGAGGCACACGTCGTCGGAGAGGCCGTGGGTCGGGAAGAAGGTGACCCAGTCCTGGTACGCCTGGCCCGCCTGGATGAGCGCGCTCGTCGTGCCTTCGAGGTAGAAGGTGTCGGCGATGGCGAGCTTGGCGAGCGGCAGGTAGACCGAGTCGGGGTACGTGTTGATGATGACGCTGAAGAGGGAGCGGGCGGTCTCGAAGCTGTCCTTGCGCGTCTCCTTGGTCGCCTCCTCGAACAGCTCGCGGTCGCGGCCCGGGGCGACGGTGCCGACCAGCTCGTCGTACTTCTCGTCGCCGCCGCGGCCGAGGATGCGGCCGAAGAAGCCGGGGCCTTTCTTCTTCTTCTTGTCGTCGTCGGTCGCGGCGGCGGCCGGCGCGGCGCTGCGCTCGCGCATCGTGTCGCGCATCGACGCCTGCACGCGCGTGTCGAGTTCGGCCACGGCCGTCTCAAGCTTGTCGAGTTCCGAAGGGTCGTAGCGCTCGGCGCGCTCCTGCTTGCCGCGGATGTCTGCGACCTCGCCGAGTAGCTTGCCGACCTCCTTCTCCAGCCCGCCGAGGCGCTGGCGCGGGTCGTCGGCCGTGACCTCCGCGCTCTTGTCCTTCGCGTTCAGGCCCGCGATGGCGCTGTTGAGCGTGCGGCGCATCGTGTCCAGCCGCGAGCGCATCACGTCGAGCCTCTGGATGGCCGTGAGCTGCGACTGCTGCGGCGAAGCCTCGGCCCTCAGCGCCCCGGCCGGCACCGCGCCCCCGAGCAGCGCGGCGCAGAGGGCGGTCATCAACACTTTCCGAAAACGCATCAGCAAAACCTCCGAAGAAAAACACGTGATAAGTGATGAGTGACGAGTGATAAGAAAGAAGAGAAGCCGCTTGCCTTCCCTCATCACTCATCACTCATCACTTATCACTAAACTAACTGTGCCGCCGCGTTGAGCAGGTCGCGGGTGGCGGCGGCGGGGTCGTCGTGGCCGAAGACGGCCGTCCCGGCCACGAAGATTTCGGCCCCGGCGGCGGCGACCGTCCCGATGTTGTCGGGGCCGATGCCGCCGTCAACCTCGATGCGAACGTCGAGGTTGCGCTCGCGGATGGTGCGGCTCAGGCGCCTTATCTTCTCGACCGAGGCCGGGATGAACTCCTGCCCGCCGAAGCCCGGGTTGACCGACATGACCAGCACGTAGTCCACGAAATTCAGCACTTCGTCGAGCGCGCTCAAGGAGGTCGCGGGGTTGATGACCACCCCGGCCTTCGCGCCGCGCTTGCGAATCGACGCGAGGGTGCGATGTATGTGCGGGTCAACCTCGATGTGGACGGAAACCATGCGCGCCCCGGCCTCGGCAAACTGCTCGGCGTAGCGCCCCGGCTCAGAAATCATTAGATGCGTGTCCAGGGGCAAACGGGTTGCGCGGGCGAGCGAACGAACTACGGGGAGGCCGAGCGTGATGTTGGGCACGAAATGGCCGTCCATCACGTCCACGTGGACGATGGAGGCCCCGCCCCGCTCTGCCGCCGCGATCTGCTCGCCGAGCCGCGTGAAATCTGCCGAAAGGATGGAGGGCGCAATCTCGATCATAAAACTTCCCGGGAGCGCGGGCATCTTTGCCCGCCGGAGTGTGCGAAAGCACGCTCGAAGCCCCTACCTATTATTACAACCTTGAAGTTAAAAGTTACTCCGTCTTCGCGCTCAAGCGCTCAAGGCGGGCGGGCCGCCCGCGCTGTCGGGTTAAGGGTTCGGGCGGCGGTTGGCGTTGGCGCCCGCGGGGCGCGCGCTGTTCGTCGTCGTCGTGCGCGGGCGGGTGTTGCTGTTGGTCGGGCTCTGGTTCGAGTTCCGCGGGCGCGCGGCGTTCGCGTTCGAGGGGCGCGGCGCGTTCGTGTTGCGGTTGGCGGCCCCGCCTGCGTTCGTGTTCTCCTCGCGGCCGCCGCCGTTGGCGTTCGCGCCCGCGTTCGAGTTGGCCGAGGCGCCCGCGTTCGAGTTGCCGTTCGTGTTCCGGTTGGTGTTCCGGCGGCGGTTCGCGTTCGTATTCTGGTTCTTGTTCTGGTCGAGACCTTCCGTGCCGCGCTCCTCGCGCCGCTCTTCGGCGACCGCTTCGTCGGGCGGCTTCTCGCCCTCTTTGGGCGCGCGGCTGACGACGACGGCGACCGTCTGGCCCGCCTTGATGACCTCGCCGGCGCGCGGCGACTGGTCGAGGATGCGGCCGGGCTCGACGCCGGGCTTGTAGCGCTTGGCGCGCTCGCGTATGTCGAGGCCGGCGCGGGCGAGCGTCCTCTCGCCGTCGAAGTATGACTGGTTGACGACCTCCGGCACGGGGATGTCGGGGCTGCGCAGCGAGAGGTAGATGGTCGAGACGAGGCCGAAGGCGAATGCGACGGCGATCAGCGCAACGACTCCCAGTTTACCGAACGCCGACAGGATGTTCCGCACGGCCACTAACTTCTGCTGCCTCTCAAGAGCCCGACGGGGGAATTTGCCGCCAAAAGACTGTCACCAGACGGCCGGCGCAGTCTAACACCCGCCGCTTGCGAGCCGCAAGGCAGTAAGCAGTGAGCGGTGAGCAGTTATTTCGGTCGCGTGCCGGCTCTCGGGTTCCCAGACGGAACGTTCCGGTTTGAAACCGGAATATTCCGTCTCGGAACCGGAATTATGGGTCTTTGTTTCTTTCGAGCGAGGCGACAAAGAAGCCGTCAACGTCGTCGCGCTGGGGCCATGTTCGTGCGGCGCCTTCGGGGAGTAGGAGTCGGGCGGGGGCGGGCGCGGCCTCGACCTGTTCGAAGTCCGTGTGAGAGCGGAGGAAGGCGGCGACGACCTCCTCGTTCTCCTCCCTCTCGACCGAGCAGGTGGAGTAGACGAGGCGACCGCCGCGGCGCAAGACGCGTGCGGCCTCCGAGAGAATCCTTCCCTGCACCGCGGGCAGCGCGCGGAAGCTCTCGGGCGAGAGGCGCCAGCGTATCTCGGGGTTGTGGCGCAGCGTGCCCGTGCCCGTGCAGGGCGCGTCCACGAGCACGCGGTCGAACGTCTCCGGGGCGAAGGGCAGGGCGACTTCCGCGTCGAGCGCGACGAGGCTCACGCCGGCCACGCCGAGGCGCGCGCAGGTCTCGCCGACGACCCGCAGCCTGTGCCCGTGCAGGTCGCCCGCGACGACGTGGGCGCGGCCTCCGGCGAGCGCGGCGACGTGCGTCGTCTTGCTCCCCGGCGCGGCGCACGCGTCGAGCACGCGCTCGCCCGGCGCCGCGCCGAGGACGTGCGCGACGAGTTGCGACGCCTCGTCCTGCATGTAGACGAGACCTTCGGCCGCGTGCGCGCGCAGGGCGGCGCCCGCCCCGCCTTCGACGCGCCAGGCGCCGGGCGCGACGCGCGAGGGCGTGACCGAGAGACCTTCGGCCCGCAGCTTTTCGACGAGGGCTTCGGGGTCTGCCTTCAGGGTGTTGACGCGGAAGGCGGCGGGCGCGGAGTCGTTGTTGGCGCGGGCGAAGCTCGCGGCCTCTTCGACGCCGAAGGCCGCGGCCCACCGGCGTATGAGCCCGGGCGGGTGCGAGGTCTCGACGGCGATTCGTTCGAGCGGGTCTTCGACCGCGGCCGAGGGGTCGAAGTCGGGCTCGCGCGTGGAGCGGCGCAGCACGGCGTTGACGAAGGAGGCGGCCGAGCGGAAGCCGTTGGCGTGCGCGAGCTGAACCGACTCGTTGACGGCCGCGTGCGCCGGCACGCGCGCCAGGAAGCGGAGCTGAAACAGCCCCAGCCTCAAGGCTAGTCGGACGGGCGCGTCGAGCTTCCCCGCCTTACGCCCGGAGAAGTGTTCGACGACGCGGTCGAGCCACAACTGCCTCCGCAGCACGCCGAGCGTCAGCTCGTACGCGAGCCCGCGGTCTTCGGGCGAAAGCCCTCCGGGCAGATTCGCCAGCAGCGGCGCGGCGAACGCCCCCTCCTCCTCGACCCTGCGCAGCACCTCGAACGCCGCGCGGCGCGCGGGCGAGACGCCGCGGCCGACGCCGCCCGCGCCCTTCTTCGCCGCACGCTTCACGATGCGCACGCGCCCGGACATAACGTTTCAGCCTAACTTCTCGCCCGCCTGCACGCGCGAGCCGTTGATGAAGTCGCGCGCGCGCACGCGCTGCTTGCCCTCGGGCTGCACCTCAAGGAGTTTGAGCGTCGTCTCGCCGCCGCAGGCCACGAAGAGGTCGTCGCCGCGCGCGACGACGAGCGCGCCCGCCGCCGCCCCATCAGCACGAGGCGCCGCGTCGCCCAGGCCCGCCTCGCGGCCTCTCGCCTCCGCGCGCCAGACGATGAGGCGCCGGCCGCGGTGCGTGGTGAAGGCGTTCGGCCAGGGCTGAAAGCCGCGCACGCGGTGCTCTATCTGCGCGGCGTCGAGCGACCAGTCGATGAGCCCGTCCTCGCGCCGGAGGATGGGCGCGAGCGTCGCCCGCGCGTCGTCCTGCGCGCGCGGCTCTATCCCGCCGAAGCGCGACAGCGTCTCGACGAGCAGCTCCGCGCCGACGTGCGAAAGTCTTTCGAGCAGACGCGGCGCCGTCTCACCACTTTCGATTTCTGTCGGGCGTTGCAGGAGGACGGGGCCGGTGTCGAGCCCCTCGTCCATGAGCATCGTCGTCACGCCCGTCTCGCGCTCGCCGCGCACGACGGCCCAGTTGACGGGAGCGGCCCCGCGGTACTTCGGCAGCAGAGAGAAGTGCACGTTGACGCACCCGAGCCGCGGCGCGCGCAGGAACGCGGGCGGGAGTATCCGCCCGTAGGCCACGACCACCGCCACGTCGAACTCGCGCACGGTGAAGAGCGCGAGCGCCTCCTCCGTCTTTATCTTCGACGGCTGGTGCACGGCCAACCCCCGCGAGAGCGCGAACTCCTTCACCGGCGGCGCCTTCAACCGATTCCCGCGCCCCGCCGGCCTGTCCGGCTGCGTCCACACGCCCAGGACCTCGTGCCCCTCCTCCACGCAACGCCTCAGCGTCGGCACCGCGGACTCGGGCGTGCCCATGAAGATGATGCGCATAAGGCAGTAGGCAGTAGTCGGTAGTCAGTAGTCAGTAGAAAAGCATTCGTTATATCGAATCGTCCGTGTGTCAGCGTCAACGCCCGCGACGCGGAGCGCTACTGACTACTGTCTACTGCCTACTTCTTCTAGTACGCGCAGCGGTAGCTGTAGCTCTCGTAGACCGCGCGCCAGACGCCGCGGCGGCGTTGGTAGGCCCTGTAGGTCGTGCCCTCGAAGCTGCGCGAGAGCGTGAAGACTTCGCCCACGCCGTCGGCGTCCGCGTCCAACTGCTCGACGTAAAGCTCCGTCCCGAGTCCGCCGTCGCCGAGGTTGTCGATCTGCGTCGGGTCCATCATCTCTTTCGCGTTGACGCGCGCGTACTTCGTCAAGACCGCGCCGAAGCCGCGGCCCCGCGGCGCGGCGACGAGGAAGAGCGTGTCCCTGACCTTCGGCCCGACCTTGACCACGTAGCTGCCGACCAACTCTTCACGCCCGTCGCCGTCGAGGTCGGTCGCGGTGAGGTTGAGCGTCTTCGTGCCGCGTTCGACTGCGGCCGCACTCAAGCGCTTCCCCGCGAGGAAGCGCTTAGCCACGTCGAAGGCGGCGGCGCGCTCCTCGGCGGTCGGCGCGCGTCTCGAACTCTCCTTGCGCGGCGCGCGCGCGGCGTCGGTCGCCAGCGACATCACGTTGCCGCCGAGCTTCGCCGCCGTCGAGTTGATGTCGGCGCTCGCGGCGTTGGGCGAGCATTCGGCGGGGGTGGCCGCGCGTATCGTCACGGTGCCCGCCTCGGCGCCGCCGTAGACGAGTCGGTACTTCTCTCCCGGCCGGTAGTGGCGGGCGAGGAACGCGGAGGGCTCGCCGACGCCCGGCGTCTCCGAGGTCGGCTCGGCGAGCACGCCGCGGCCGTCGATGACCGCGACCGGCTCGACCTGCGCGTCCCGCGCGTCACCTTTCGTGACGAGGAGGACGACGGAATACGGTCGCGCCGCCCCGCGCACCTCCTGCGGCGGCGCGGAGGCGCGCGGCGCCGTCTGCGCGAGAAGGAGCAGCGCCGCGACGAGCGCGGCGGCCCCGGCCCTGTGGGCGCTCATCAGATCGCCCCTCTCTTCTCTTTATTCGAGTAGCCGGGGCGGATTTTTTCGGAGACGACTTTGGCCTGCATGAAGAGGCCGAGGTAGTCGCGGCCGCCGGCCTTCGAGTCGGTGCCCGACATGTTGAAGCCGCCGAAGGGGTGGACGCCGACGAGCGCGCCCGTGCACTTGCGGTTCAGGTAGAGGTTGCCGACGTGGAACTCGCGGGCGGCGCGCGTGAGCTTCTCGGGGTCGTTCGTGTAGACGGCGCCGGTCAGGCCGTACTCGGTGTCGTTGGCGATCCGTAGAGCCTCCTCGAAGCTCGACGCCTTGATGCAGGCGAGCACGGGGCCGAAGATTTCCTCCTGCTCGACGCGGTCGCCGGGCTTCACGTCGGCGATGACGGTCGGCTCGATGAAGAAGCCCTGCTCGCCGTCGCTGCCGCCGCCCGCGACGAGGCGGCCGCCGTCCTCCTGCCCCCACTCGACGTACCGGTTGATGGTCTTGAAAGCCTTCTGGTTGATGACGGCGCTCATGTTCGTGGCCGGGTCGGCGGGGTCTCCCACCTTCAACTTCGCCGTGCGCTCGATGATGCCTTGCAGCACCGGCTCGTAGGCGTCGCCGACGATGATGGCGCGCGAGCAGGCCGAGCACTTCTGCCCCTGGAAGCCGAAGGCCGACGCGACGACGCCCGCGGCCGCGTCCTCGTAGTCGGTGTCCGAGTCCACGACGATGGCGTCCTTGCCGCCCATCTCGGCCACGACGCGCTTGATCCAGAGCTGCCCCTCGTGGACTTTCGCCGCGCGCTCGTTGATGCGCAGGCCGACCTCCTTCGAGCCGGTGAAGGCGACGTAGCGCGTCAGCGGGTGGTCGACGATCACGTCGCCGACCTCGCCGCCCGCGCCGACCATGAAGTTGACGACGCCCGGCGGCATGCCGGCCTCTTCCAGCAGCTCGAAGAACTTGTAGGCGATGGCCGGGGCGTCGGACGAGGGCTTGAGCACCACCGTGTTGCCCGTGACGACGGAGGCGACGGTCATCCCGGCCATGATGGCGAGCGGGAAGTTCCACGGCGGGATGACGACGCCGACGCCGAGCGGGATGTATGTGAGGCGGTTGTCTTCGCCCTCGATGCGCGTGAGCGGCTGGTTCTCCGCGTAGCGCAGCATCTCGCGCGCGTAGAACTCGCAGAAGTCGATGGCCTCGGCCGTGTCGCCGTCGGCCTCGGGCCAGGTCTTGGCGACCTCGTGCACCATCCAGGCGGAGAAGTAGTGCTTGCGCTCGCGCAGCAGCGCGGCGACGCGGAAGAGGAGGTCGGCGCGCTGCTGCGGCAGGACGTCGCGCCACGTCTTGAAAACTTCGTTCGCCTTCTCGACGGCCTGCGCCGCCAGCTCCTTCGTCGCCTTGTGGAAGCGGCCGACGACCTCCGTCCTGCGCGCGGGGTTGAGGCTCTCAAGGATGTCGCCGGTCTCGACCCTCTCGCCGCCGATGACGAGCGGGTACTCGCGCCCCAGCTCGGCCCGAACTTTGGCGAGCGCCTCGCGGAACGCGCGCGCGTTCTCCTCCTGAGAGAAGTCCGTGAAAGGCTCGTTGCGGAACTCTTCTTGCTTCATCTGCTGCATACTCTTCTCCTCGCCGGAAACGATGATTGCTGTGTTTTGTGCTGAAATTCGTTTTATGCTACCACACTCAACCACAGAGACACAGAGGCACGGCTAAGAGTATTTAGCCGTGCCTCTGTGTCTCTGTGGTTAAAATTTTTTCCGCTAGACCCAGCGCCCCTGCTTCTGAAGTCGCTTAATCTTGCGCCTGACCAGCTCGCGCTTGAGCGAGGTGGTGCGGTCGATGAAGACGACGCCGTCGCAGTGGTCCGTCTCGTGGAGCATGCAGCGCGCTTCGAGGTCGAGGCCGTCGAACTCGAACTCCTCGCCTTCCAAATTCTGCGCGCGGACGACGGCGCGCAGGTTACGCTTGACCTGGAAGAAGATGCCGGGGAACGAGAGGCAGCCCTCTTCGCCGGTCTGCTCGCCCTCGACGCTGAGGACGACCGGGTTGACGAGCACGACGCGCGCCTCCGGGTCGCGGCCGGCCGAGCAGTCCATCACGAACAGGCGCTTCGACACGCCGACCTGCGGCGCCGCCAGGCCCACCCCGCGCGCCGCGTACATCGTCTCGAACATGTCCGAGACCAGACGCTTCAGCCCCGCGTCAAACTCCGTCACCGGCTCGCCCGGCGTCTCCAACACCGGCTCGCCGTACTTCACGATATCCAGAAGTGCCATCTTAAAACTTTCCTGCCTCTACGCCGCCGCCTCACGCGCAAGTTTACTACAAGGAATTAAGGGCCAGCCACCGAGACGTTTAGAGTCCGCGGCCGCGTCCGCAGTTGCTTACTCCCTGCCCTTCCCGAACCGCGGGGCGCGCTTCTGCATGAAGGCGGTGGCGCCTTCGAGGAAGTCGGCCGAGCGGAAGCATTCGGCCTGCCCTTCGGCCTCGAAGTCGAGGGAGGCGGCGAGTGACTGCCGTTCGGAGAGGTTGAGCGCGGCCTTGATGCGCGCCAGGGCGGGCTGCGGCGCGACGGAGAGCGTGGCGGCGAGGTCGTCCACGAAGGCGTCGAGGTGCGCGCGCGGGACGACGCTGTTGACCAGACCGAGGCGGAGCGCGTCCTGCGCCGAGATGCCCTCGCCCCTCGCCATCAGCTCGAACGCCTTCAGGCGCCCGACGAGCGCGGGCAGGAGGTGCGTGGCGCCGCCGTCGGGCATGAGGCCGACGCGGACGAAGCTCTGGCTGAAGGTCGCCTCGTCGGAGGCGATGACGACGTCGGAGGCGAGCACGTAGCTGAAGCCGATGCCGGCGGCCGGGCCGTGCACGCGCGCGACGACCGGCTTGGGCAGGGTGCGCAGCCGCATGACGGGCGGGTTAATCAGCTCGCGTATCCTCGCGGCTATGTCCGTCGAGGCCAGCTCGGACGGGCTGATAGACTTCATGTCGAGGCCGGCGCAGAAGAAGTCGCCCGCGCCGGTGATGACGACGACGCGGCTCGCGTCCGCCGCGGACTCTTCGACCGCGGCGGCGAACGCCTCGAACATCCCGAAGTCGACGGCGTTGCGCCGCGCGGGGTTGTTGAAGGTGATGCGCTTGACGCCCGCGTCGAGCGTGACCTGTAGCTTCTCGTTGCTCATATGGTGCTGGCGGTGTCCGCATCGACGGTCAGGGATTTCAGCCCGAGCGCCTTCCTGACGAGGGCGATCTGCCCCGCGTGGTAGAGCGCGTGCTGGACGGCGCCGTGGAGCGAGACGTAGCGCGTGGACATGTTCGGAAGGATGGGCTCGTCGAGCCCGGCGTCGTCGAGTTCGAGCACGGCCCCGCGCAGGGCGACGTAGGTCTCCGACATCTTCCTACGCGCCGCCGCCCAGGCGTCTTCGGTCCCGCCCGCGGCCGGCGACCAATCCTCTTCCGTGTTGTAAATCTGCGCGGGGTCGCCGCCGAGGCGGCGCAGTATCGCGCGCTCCCAAGCCTCTATGTGCGCGACGATCTCCCAGATGGTGTGCGCGCCCTCGAAGGGGCGCGCGGCGGCCTGTGCGGCGGTCACGCCCTTCAGCAGTTCGTCCACGGCGGGGCCGTGCCAGGCGCCGCCCTCGTGCGCGCGCCTCAGTTGGTCGGCGATGCGTTCGGCCTCTCTCATAGGCTCCCTTCAGCGGCGCCGGCCGAACAGCTTCGGCGCGGCGAAGACGGCGTAGCGGATGGGTTCGCGCGGCCGGCGTCTCCACCAGACGGCGACCGAGCGGCGGACGACGACCTCCAGCAACGCCTCCTTGTCCTTGCGGGCGAAGCCGCGCACGAGGCGGCTGATGTCGTGGCGGAAGGTCTGGACGACGAGGCGGCGGTCGGGGTCGGCCGCCTTCACGCGCGACTTCTCGAAGCGCAGGAGGTCGAGCGTCCAGCCCGAGCCGAGGTAGTCGTCCTTCAGCTTCTCCTCAAGGTACTCGGCGAAGAGGAGCACGTCGCCGAACAGGCGCGAGACGGCCGGCGCCCCGTGCTCCGCGACGTAGCGTTCGAAGTAGTTCGTGAAGCGCTCGCGCAGGACGCGGTGCGTCAGCGGGAGCAGCTTGTTGACCTGCACGAAGCGCCGCTCGTGCGGCGTGGCGGCGAACGAGTCGAAGCGCTCCGCGGCCTCGCGCCTGAGCCGGCGCGTCCCCGTCGGCGTCAGCCCCAGCTCGCGCCCGAGCGCGAACGGGTTCTCCACGAACCGCGCCCGCAGCTCCTCGTCCGCGGAGAGCCGCGTCAATATCTGCTCGATGTCGGACAGGGGCATGAGTAGTCAGTAGTCAGTAGTCAGTAGAAATGCATTCGTCAGTCGAACCGTCGGGTTGTCATCGTCAGCGGCCGCGGCGCGGAGCGCTACCGGATACTGACTGCCCTTCAGTACTCTTTCATCTGCTCGCAGTACGAATCAAAGTTGCGGCGCATCTCTTCGACGTGGTCGCCGCCGAACTTCTCGCGGGCGGCCTCGGCGAGTGTGAGCGCGACCATCGCCTCGCCGATGACGCCGGCCGCGGGGACGGCCGTCACGTCGGAGCGCTCGAAGGCGGCCGACTCCTCGGCCTTCGTCTCGATGTCCACGGAGCGGAGCGCGCGCCGCAGCGTCGAGATGGGTTTGAGGAAGCCGCGCACGCGCAACTCCTCGCCGTTGGTGATGCCGCCCTCCAGGCCGCCCGCGCGGTTCGTCGGGCGGGTGAAGGCGCGGCTCCCTTCGTCGTAGCCGATCTCGTCGTGCACCCGCGAGCCGGGCAAGGAGGCCGCCTCGACGCCCGCGCCGATGGAGACGGCCTTGACCGCGGGAATCGACATCAGCGCGCGCGCCAGCCTCCCGTCGAGCTTCGCCTCCCAGGAGGTGTGCGAGCCGAGCCCGGCGACGACGCCGCGCGCGACCACCTCGAAGACGCCGCCGAGCGTGTCGCCCTCGCGCCGCTTCTCGTCCACGAGCGCGACCATCGCGGCCTGCGCCTCCTCGTCCGCGCAGCGCAGCGGCGCGTCTTCGGGGATGCGGCCGATGCCCTCCCAGTCCACTTCGAGCGGGGAGGCCGGGAGGCCGCCGAGCTGTACGACGTGGCTGCGAATCTCCACGCCGAGGACGGCGAGCATCTGGCGCGCGAGCGCCCCGCAGGCGACGCGCGCGGCCGTCTCGCGCGCCGAGGCGCGTTCGAGTATGTCGCGCAGGTCGCGCGCGCCGTACTTGAGCCCGCCAGCGAGGTCTGCGTGCCCGGGGCGCGGCCGCTTCACGCGCCGCATCTTCTCTTCGGGCGCTTCGGACGGGTCGATTGGCCCGGCCGACATCACGCCCGTCCAGTTCTTCCAGTCCTTGTTCTCCACCTGCAACGCGACGGGCGAGCCGAGCGTGCGGCCGTGGCGGACGCCGCTCAGAAACTCCGCGCGGTCGCGCTCGATCTTCATCCGCCCGCCGCGGCCGTAGCCCCACTGCCTTCGCTCAAGCTCCCGGTTGACGAGTTCTAAATCAACCTCAAGCCCCGCGGGCAGACCTTCCACTATCGCGACCAGCGCGCGCCCGTGCGACTCCCCGGCTGTGGTGAAGCGAAACATCAATCTAGTTTAACGATGCTGCCGCCGCGGAGCGGCGCCATGAATTTAGCCCGGCCTTTCAAGGCCGGGGTAATGTTGTCGAAGCGTGGCCGCGTCGCGTCAGCGACGCCTGAGCCGTGTCACAACCTTCATCCGTCGCTGACGCGACGCCGGACGTCGGCTAACTCTATTCCCGGCCTTGAAAGGCCGGGCTAAATTCAAACTCCGCTCCGCGGCGCAACGTCGAGAAACCGCGCTCTTACTTCGGGCGGCGGCAACATGCATGTGTCGTACTTGCCGAAAAATTTATAGCGGTTGCGCGCGAACAGGTCGTAGAAGTAGTCGCGCAGGCCCCGCGGCAAGACCCTGGCGGCGAGGAAGATTTTCCAGAAGCCGCCGAGGTAGGCCGCGACCTTCAGCGCCGCGTCGGAGCGGACGTGTACGCGCTCGCCGCCCGTTTGTTGTTCGACGTAGACGACCGAGTCGATGCCGCGCAGCTCGGGGTGTCTTTCAATAACGGACTGCCCGTAGTCGCTCTGTAACGCGGCGAAGCGCATCTCCCCGCGCCGGTCGCGGTCGAGTATCAACTGCACGGACTTGTTGCAGAAGCCGCACACGCCGTCGTAGAGCAGGACGGGCGCGCCGGAGGAAGTTTCTACCATGAGTTTGACCGTCAGCCGAAACGGGTGGATGAAACTTTAGCGCCCGCCCGGCGCGGGCAGGAACTCTTCCGGAAAGACGTTGCCGCGGCCGAGGACGCAGGCCGGGTCGAAGGCGCGCTTGAGTTCGGCCATCTCGCGCAAGTGCCGCTCGCCGTAGAGCGCGCGCAGGTATTCGCGCTTGAGCTTGCCGACGCCGTGCTCGGCCGAGATGGTGCCGCCGAGAGAGACGGCCCGTTCGACGAAGCGGCCGTAGGTCTCGCGCGCGGCCGCCTGTTCGGCGTCGTCGCGCGGGAGGATGTTGACGTGGACGTGGTTGTCGCCGATGTGCCCGAAGATGACGTAAGCCAGGCGCCCCGCGCGCAGCGTCTCCTTGTAGAAGCGCAGCATCTCTGGGAACGCCGCGTCGGGCACGGCCATGTCGGTCGAGACCTTACGCTGGCCCTTCCGGGCGAGCCACTCGTTGACCATCACGGGCAGCGCGTGGCGGAAGGCGCGCATCTCGGCGCGGTCGTGCTCGTTCGTGCCGAACCAAGACTCGTCGGCGAGCGCGTCGTGCCTTTCGACCAGCTCAAGCCAGCCGCCCGTCAGCGACTCCTCGGTCGCCTCCGTCGTCTCCTGCTCGAAGAAGACCGCGCCCGCCGCCCCGAGCGGCACCAGCGGGTAGCGCTCGCGCAGGAAGTTCAAAGCCTCCCCGTCGAAGTATTCGAGGGCGCGCGCGTCGATTCCCTCGCCCGCCTCCGCGCGGGTTCGCAGCGAGCGCTCGCGCGCCTCGCGGACGAAGTCGAGCAGCGAGCCCTCCGCCTTAAAGAAGACGACGCCCGAGAGGACGCCTTCGGGCTGCGGCAGAAGGGAGAGTTCGGCCTCCGTCACGACGCCGAGCGTGCCCTCGCTGCCGACGAAGAGGTCTAGCAAGTCCATGCCGGGCCGGGTGAAGTAGCCGGCGGCGTGCTTGCGCGTCGCGGGCATCGTGTACGTCGGCAGCCGCGCCTCGACCTCTCGGCCGCCGCCCAGGGGGATTTTGACCGAGCCGTCCGCGCCGGCGAACAGCTCGCCGCGCCGAATCTCCAGGAGGTCGCCGGTCGTGAGCGCGACCCGGAGGGCGCGCACGTACGCGCGCGTCGGGCCGTACTTGAACGTGCGCGCGCCCGAGGCGTTGGTCGCCACCGTCCCGCCGATGAAGCAGCTCCACTCGGTCGGGTCGGGCGGGTAGAGCAGCCCCCGCGCCTTCGCCTCGCGCTGGAAGTCCGCGAGCACCACGCCCGCGCCCGCCGCCGCCCAACCCCCGCCCGGAGCCTCGCGCACGAACTCGCCGACGCGGTTGAGCCTCGACGTCGAGAGCACCACGCCGCCGTGCGGCACGCGCCCGCCCACGATGCCCGTGCCCGCGCCCGCCACCGTCACCGGCGTGCCCGCGCCCGAAGCCTCCGCCAGAGCGAGCGCCGCCTCCTCCGCGCTCTCGGGGAAAAGCACGCGCTCCGCCCGCCCGCCCGCGATGTTGCTCGCGTCGGCGAGGAAGGATTGAATCTCGTCCTGCTCCGATTTGACCAGCATGGAAACAGTGGTCAGTAGCCAGTAGCCGGTAGCCGGTAGAAAAGCATTCTCATTATGAACCGTGCGGTCGTCATCTGCGCCGTCAGCAGAGCGGAGCCTAGTGTCTACTGACTACCGGCTACTGGCTACTGCTTTCACGTCATCGTCAGCTCGCGCTCGCGGAGGTATTTGACGCGGTCGCGGAGTTCGGCGGCGCGCTCGAATTCGAGCGCCTTGGCGGCGGCGCGCATCTCGTGTTCGAGGCGGGCGATGGTGGCCTCGATGTTGGCGGCCGTGTAGTCGTCCATCGTTTCGAGGTCGAGCGGCACCTTGAAGTAGTCGGCCTCGTAGGCGGTGACGAGCGTGGACTCGATGGACTTGATGATGGTCGTCGGGGTGATGCCGTGCTCGCGGTTGTACTCCTCCTGGATGGCGCGGCGGCGCTCGGTCTCGCCGACGGCGCGCTTCATCGAGTCGGTCATCCTGTCGGCGTAGAGGATCGCCATGCCGTTCGCGTTGCGCGCGGCGCGGCCGACGGTCTGGATGAGCGAGGACTCGGAGCGCAGGAACCCCTCCTTGTCGGCGTCGAGGATGGCGACGAGGGAGACTTCCGGCAGGTCGAGCCCCTCGCGCAGGAGGTTGATGCCGACCAGCACGTCGAACTCGCCGCGGCGCAGGTCGCGCAGGATGCGGATGCGCTCAAGGGTCTCGATGTCCGAGTGCAGGTAGCGGACGCGGACGCCGACCTCGGCGAAGTATTCGGTGAGGTCCTCGGCCATCTTCTTCGTGAGCGTGGTGACGAGGACGCGCTCGTTCCTTTCGGCGCGCGTGCGGCACTCGCCGAGCAGGTCGTCGATCTGACCCTTGACGGGTCGTATCTCGACGCGCGGGTCGGTCAGGCCCGTGGGCCGGATGATCTGCTCGACGACCTCGCCGCCCGTGCGCGTCAGCTCGTAAGGGCCGGGCGTGGCCGAGACGTAGATGGTCTGGCCGACGCGCGCCTCGAACTCCTCGAAGTTGAGCGGGCGGTTGTCCATCGCCGAAGGCAGGCGGAAGCCGTACTCGACGAGCGTGCGCTTGCGCGACTGGTCGCCGTTGAACATGCCGCGTATCTGCGGGACGGTCTGGTGCGACTCGTCGATGACGACCATCGTGTTCTCGGGCAGGTAGTCGAGGAGCGTCGGCGGCGGCGAGCCGGGCGGCTTGCCCGTGAGGTGGCGCGAGTAGTTCTCGATGCCGCGGCAGAAGCCCATCTCCTTAATCATCTCAAGGTCGTACATCGTGCGCTGGTGGAGGCGCTGCGCCTCGACGAGCTTGCCCTCCTTGATGAGCTGCGGCTCCCACCATTCGAGCTCGTCGCGGATGGTCTTAATGGCGCGCTTGACCGTGGTCTTCGGCATCACGTAGTGCGTCTTCGGGTAGATGGGCAGGCGCGACGTGTGCTTCTGCAAGACCTCGCCGAGCAGCGGGTCGATGGTCGAGACCGAGTCCACCTCGTCGCCCCACAGCTCGACGCGGTAAGCCTGATCCTGGTACGAAGGGTAGACCTCGACCGTGTCGCCGCGCACGCGGAAGCTGCCGCGGTCGAACTCGACGTCCGAGCGCTCGTACTGCAACTCGACCAAGCGCTGCAACAACTGTTCGCGCGTCGTCTTCATCCCCGGCTCGACGAAGAGGATCATGTTGTAGTAGGCGTCCGGGTCGCCGAGGCCGTAGATGCAGGAGACCGAGGCGACGACGACCACGTCGCGCCGCTCGAAGAGGGCGCGCGTCGCGGAGAGGCGCAGGCGGTCGATCTCCTCGTTGATCGTCGCCTCCTTCTCGATGTAGGTGTCCGAGGCCGGGACGTACGCCTCCGGCTGGTAGTAGTCGTAGTAGGAGACGAAGTACTCGACCGAGTTCTCGGGGAAGAAGGACTTGAACTCCTGGTAGAGCTGCGCGGCGAGCGTCTTGTTGTGCGCGATGACGAGCGTCGGGCGCTGCGTGCGCTCGATGACGGTGGCGACCGAGAAGGTCTTGCCCGAGCCCGTGATGCCGAGCAGCACCTGGTCTTTCGCGCCCTCGTCTAAGCCCCGGACGAGCGCGTCGATGGCGGCGGGCTGGTCGCCCTGCGGCTGGAATTCTGAGCGGAGTTTGAAAGGCATATCAAGCAGTGATAGGTGACAAGTGATAAGTGATTAGTTTAGAAAGCAAAGTCTAACTTATCACTTATCACTTGTCACTTATCACTGCTTGATGGCGAGCGCCTGGAGGGCCTGGAGCGTGCCGTTGAAGTAGTCGTGGTCGGCCGCCCCGTTGACGCCGTTGACGTGGAGGCTCTGCGAGTACTGCCAAAGCGTCCAGTCCGACCAGCCGACGGGCAGCGGCGAGGGGGCGGGCGCCGAGGTGTAGTGCGCGACCCAGAGCGGGTACGAACCGAACTGTTCGTTGAAGTGCGCGTCCCAGAAAGGCGTGTTGGTGTAGACGACGGGCGTGGCGCCCGCCGCCGGCTCGACCGCGTCGAGCCACGTCTGGACGCCGCCGACGAGGGGCTCGCCCGTCACGCCGTCGTTCAGCTCGATGTCGAGGACGGGCGGGAGGTCGCCCGGCTCGAACCGGACGGTCGAGAGGAAGTGCGCGGCCTGCTCGGCGGCCGGCTCCGCGGCGCGGAAGAAGTGGTAGGCGCCGCGCAGGAGCCCCGCGGCCTTCATCCCGGCCCAGTTGGCGGCGAAGAAGGGGTCGGTGACGCCGGTGCCCTCGGTCGCCTTGGCGAAGGCGAAGACGCATCCGGCGGCCCTCACCGCCTGCCAATCGACGTGGCCCTGGAAGTGAGAAACGTCGATGCCCGTGAGCCTCGAAGGCGGGTTACTTGACATGGCTTTTAATGAGTAGACAGTAGTCAGTAGTCAGTAGGCTCCGCTGTCGGTGGTTGATGATAACAACCGCTCGGTTCGACTTAAAAGGTTCTTCTACCGACTACTGACTACTGAGAGCCTGTTTGAAAACTCTTTCTGAAGGTTTCGGCCGCCGCCGGTAAGACGCCGGCCCAGCTCTAAATCCGAGGTTTTGAGGCTCACAGATCGTGAGACTCGGGCCTCAACAGCGCAGCAAAACCGGACGAATGCCGGTC
>DASVQJ010000123.1:0-19475 GCA_036389235.1 Pyrinomonadaceae bacterium
CGACGGCGCGTCGAAGAAGAACGCGATACGGAAGTCGGAGACGCCCTCCGGCCCGAAGCCGCCGCGCACGAACCTGCCGATGCCGCCCGTCGCAGCGTCGCACGGCGCGGCAGCGCCCGCGGGCGCTTGGAAGCAGACAGACGGGCGGCGCGCGACGCTCGAAGACCTGCGCGGTCAGGTCGTCGTGCTCGACTTCTGGGCGACATACTGCCCGCCCTGCCGCGAAGAGATTCCGCACCTCGTCAGACTACAGAAGCAGTACGGGCCGAAGGGCTTCAAGGTCATCGGCCTCAACGTCGGCGGCGAGGAAGACCGCCCCAAAATCCCCGAGTTCGTCAAGCTCTACGGCATCCAGTACCAGCTCGCCGACCCCGACGGCGAGACCGTCCGCCTCTTCCTCGCGCAGGACGACTCCATCCCGCAGACCTTCGTCCTCGACCGGCGCGGCCGCCTCGTCCGCCATTTCGTCGGCTACGACCCCGAGGTCGCTTCGGAACTCGAAGCGTCCATCGAGCAGGCACTCGCCGAGAAGGCCGACTGAAAAACAGTATGCAGTTAGAGGCTGTTTGAGAAGCCCCTCCGGGGCTCACAACCTACGGCCATCTGTTTACTGCCTACTTCTTCCCTCCCTGCTTGCCTTTCCGCGCCCGCGGGTTTACAACCGAAGCATACCGGTAAAAATTGCAGAGGGGTTTTCAAGTTGAGGAGAGCCAAGATACTCGCCACGCTCGGGCCGGCCTCGCGCGAGCCGTCGGTGCTGGAGTCGCTGCTGGCGGCGGGCGCCAACGCCGTGCGCATCAACATGTCGCACGGCTCGCAGGAGGAGCACGCCGAGACCATCGCGCGCGCGCGGGCGGCGGCCGCGCGCCTGAAGCGACCGCTCTCGGTGCTCGTCGACCTGTCGGGGCCGAAGATTCGGACGGGCATGCTCAAGGGCGGCCAGCCCGTGCAGCTGGAGTCGAGCGCCGTCTTCACGCTCACGACGCGCTCGGTCGTCGGCGACGCGCGCGAGGTCTCGACCAACTACGCGGGGCTCGCGCGCGACGTGAAGCCCGGCGCGAGGATACTGCTCGACGACGGCGCCATCGAGCTGACGGTCGAGTCCACCACCGAGACGGACGTGGTCACGCGCGTCGTCAACGGCGGCACGCTCTCCGAGCGCAAGGGCATCAACCTGCCCGGCGCCGCGCTCCCCATCCCCTCGCTCACGGACAAAGACCGGCGCGACCTCCAGTTCGCCGTGCGCGAGGGCGCCGACTACATCGCGCTCTCCTTCGTCCGCCGCGCCGAGGACTGCCTTGAGGCGAAGGCGCTCATCAAGGCGGCGGGCGGCTCGCAGCCCCTCGTCGCCAAGATCGAGAAGGCGGAGGCCATCGACCACCTCGAAGAGATCGTGGACGCGGCCGACGGTTTGATGGTCGCGCGCGGAGACCTGGGCGTCGAGACGAGCGTCGAGCTGGTCCCCGTCTACCAGAAGCGCATCATCGAGGCGGCGAACCGCAAGGAGCGCGTCGTCATCACGGCGACGCAGATGCTCCAGTCGATGATCTCGGAGCCGCGCCCGACGAGGGCCGAGGCGTCCGACGTGGCGAACGCCGTCTGGGACGGCACAGACGCCGTGATGCTCTCGGCCGAGACGGCCTCGGGCAAGTACCCCGTCCTCTCGGTGGCGACGATGGCGCGCATCATCGACTCGGCCGAGTCGGGCCGGCCGCCCTCGACGCAGGACGCCATCACGCGCTTCGCCGGCCGGCAGTCGGGCCGCGTCAGCCGCGCGCTGTGCGAGGCCGCCGTCTTCGCCGGCGAGGAGATCGACGCGCGCACCATCGCCGTCGTCACCGCCTCGGGGCTGATGGCCCGCCGGCTCTCGTCCCTCCGGCCCGAGCAGCGCATCGTCGCGCTCACGCCCGAGCGCGGCGTCGCCTGCGAGCTGTCGCTCGTCTGGGGCATCGAGACGCACCTCCACGCGCCCTGCGACAACACCGAGGAGATGCTCAAAATCTGCGAGCGGACGCTCGTCGAGGCCGGCATCGCCCAGCAGCAGGAGACCATCGTCCTCATGGCCGGCCGCCTCTCGGGGCTCGGCCTCTCCAGCTCCGTCACCCTCTACACCATAGGCGGCCCGCTGCCGCGGAAACTCTAGGAGGGGTGTTGGGTGTTGGGTTTTATAGCGGCGTGCACACGGACGCGACCCCCGCGCCGGGAGCGCGGGCATCCTGCCCGCCGAAGCGTGCGAAAGCACGCTTCACCGTGCAGCGCTCTCTCCCGACGTTGAGGTTTAAAGTCTCACGGCATTCGCGCTGACGCGCTCATGGCGGGCAGGATGCCCGCGCTCCCGGCGTGAGGTCGCACCCGAACGAACGCCGCTGTAGGTGTTGGGGCAGGACACGGTTTTTACCCAACACCTAAAACCTAACACCCAACACCCGACACCTAACACCCAGCCCCCCTTTTGCCTTTTTCCCTCCCCCCGCCTATCCTTCTCTGCGTGGCGATTGCTGAAGTTACGGCGCTGAGTGACGAGCAACTGCTGGCGGGGTGCCGGCGCGGCGACGAGGGCGCGTGGGAGGCGCTCGTGCTGCGCTACCAGCGGCTCATCTACGCCATCCCGCGGCGCGCGGGTCTGGACGAGGACGCCGCCGCCGAAATCTTCCAGGACGTTTTCACGACCCTCCTGGAGAGCATCGAGACCATCGAGCAGCCCTCGCGCCTACAGGCGTGGCTCGTCACGACGGCCAAGCGCAAGACCTGGCGCGCGGTCGGCCGCGCCAAGTCGCTCCGGCCCTTCGCGTCCGAGGAGGGCGAGGGCGAAGACGAGATGTACGACCTCGCCGACGAAGGGCTGCTGCCGGACGAGGCGCTCACGAGGCTCGAAGAGCAGCACCTCGTCCGCGCGGCGCTCGGCGAGCTGGGCGAGCGCTGCCGCACGCTCCTCCAGATGCTCTTCTACGCCGCCGAACCCCCGCCCTACTCCGAGATCGCCGCCGCGCTCGGCACGAGCGAGGGCAGCATCGGCCCGACCCGCGCCCGCTGCCTCAAGAAGCTGCTCGACGCGCTGAAGAAGAAGGGTTTTTCGTGAATGGTGAATGGTGAATGGTAAATGGTGAAGAAACAGACCTTCCATTCACCATTCACTATTTACCATTCACCACGTATTTTTCGTGCCCGCCCGTGCACTGTTCGGTCGAGCGGGCGCTTCAGGCGCTCCGTTGGAGCGGAAAATGAGACTGACCCCACGACACATACCCTTCGCGCGGCTGGCCGACCTGGCCGAAGGCCGCCTCTCCCCGGAAGAGGCCGCCGCCGAGCGCACGCACCTCGCGGACTGCACGACCTGCTCGGCGCAGGCCGCACAGCTCGGCCACCTGGCCGCGCTCATGCGCGCCGACGCGTCCGAGGACGCACCCGCGGAGCTGGTCGCTTCGGTCGTCCGCATGTTCCGCGCACGCCGCGCGCAGGACGAGCAACCGGGCATCCTGCGCCGCCTCGTCGCCGCGCTCACCTTCGACAGCAGCAGCCTCCGGCCCGCCTTCGGCGTGCGCTCGGGCCAGGCCGCGCCCGCCAGGCAGATGCTCTTCAGCGCGGGCGACCTCGACGTCGACCTGCGGCTCGCGCCGGGCGGCGAGGGCTGGACGGTCTCGGGGCAGGTGCTCGGGCCGTGCAAGGGCGGCGAGGTCGAACTGGTTGACGCCGACGGCTCGACGGCCGCCCGCGCGGCGCTCAACGAACTGTGCGAGTTCACGCTGCTGCCGCCGACGCCCGACGGCACCTACGCGCTGCGCCTGCGGCTCGAAGGGGCGGAGGTCGAGATTCCCGAGTTGAGCTTGAAGGCATAACAGGCGGGCGGCGTAAGTCAGTTCACCACGGAGACACAGAGGACACGGAGGGGGCACGGGGGTTTGAACTCTGTGCGTCCACAGAGTCCTCTGTGCCTCTGTGGTGAATGCCACTTTCATCACTTTCATCTCCGATAATAAAAGACAGTTGAGCGAGGGCAGGATGGACAGGTCGGAACTGGTCTCGCGCCTGGTCTCGGCCGTTGACGAAGGGGAGCGGCGCGCGCTCGTCGCGGCGCACGCGTCGCTGGGCGGCGCGCCGCTGGCGCACGCGCTCAAGGACGTGTGCCTCGAAGCTTGGAGCGGCGACCCGCCGCGCGCCGTGGCCGCCGCCTCCGCGCTCGAAGCGCTGGCCGACGCGGACGACTCCGCGGAGGTCGCGGCGCTGCGCGACTGGGGCGCGGGGATCGCCGCGCTCGTCGGCGGCCGGATGGAGGAGGCCGTCCGCCGGCTCTCCGAGGCGGAGGCGCGCTTCCAGGGTCTCTGCCAGCCGCACACGGCCGCGTCCACGCAGGTCAGCAGGCTCGTCGCGCTCGCCATGCTCGGCCGCTACGAGGAGGCCATCGAGGCGGGCACTCGCGCGCGCGACCGCTTCCTCGAACACGGCGACCTGGTCGCCGCCGGCAAGGTCGAGTTGAACATGGGGAACCTCTGCTGCCGCCGCGACCGTTACGGCGAAGCCCTCTCCTTCATGAAGTCGGCGCGCGAGCGCTTCCTGGCAGCGGGCGACCCGCGGCAGCTCACGCTCGCCGAGAACTCGCTCGCACTCACCTACACCTTCATGCAGGACTTTCGCTCGGCGGAGCGGCTCTACCGCGAGGCGTACGAGCGCGCGGGCGCGGTCGGCCTCTCCGTGGCGCAGGCCGAGATCGAGGGCAGCATGGGGACGCTCGCGCTCTACCGGGGCAGCTACCAGGAGGCGCTCGACCTTCTGGAGCGGTCGCGCAGGCGTTACGCCTCGATGGGGATGCCGCACCAGTCGGCGATAGCCGAAGTCGAGCTCGCCGACACCTACCTCGAACTCAACCTCGCCGCCGAAGCCCTCGCCGTCTACCGGCGCGTCCGCTCGACCTTCGCGGAACTCGGGATGCGCGCCGAGCACGCGCGCGCCGTGGCACAGGCCGGGCGCGCGGCCATCGTGGCCGGCGAGGTCACGGAGGCGCACGGGCTCCTCTCCGAGGCGCGCGCTCTCTACGCCGCCGAGGGCAACGCGGTCGGCGAGGCTTACGTCACGCTCACGGAGGCGCAGCTCAGCCACGCCGAGGGCGACCACGCCTCGACCGCGGTCCTCGCGGCGCAGGCCGAGGAGCCGCTCGCGCTCGCAGGCGCGCGGCGGCGGATGCTGCTCGCGCGCTGGCTGCGCGGCGAGGCGGCGCGCGCGCTGGGGCAGGTGCGGCTGGCGCAGATACTCCTGGAGGCGACGCTCCGGGAGGCCGAGGCGCAGGCGCTCCCGCAGGTCGCCGAGCGCTGCCACACGTCGCTCGGCCTGCTGGCCGCCGCCCGCGGCGAGACCTCGAAGGCGGAGGAGTCTTTCCGCAAAGCGGTCTCGCTCATCGAAGACCTGCGCGCGCCGCTGCCGGCCGAAGAGTTCCGCACCGCCTTCGTCGCCGACAAGCTCGCGCCCTACGACGAGCTCGTCCGCCTCTGCCTCTCGGACCAGGGCGGCGCGCGCGTCGAGGAGGCGCTCTGCTACGCGGAGCGCGCGCGCTCGCGCGCGCTGGTCGAGATGATGAGCGGCGCGCTCGCCGTCCACCCGCGGCCCCGGGACGAGTTCGAGGCGGGGCTCATCGAGCAGCTCGACCGGCTGCGCGAGGAGCTGAACTGGTTCTACAGCCGGATCAACCGCCGGCCCGAGGGCGAGTCCGGGCACGGCGCGCGGGAGATGCGCGCGCTCCACGACGCCGTGCGCGAGCGCGAGCGGCGCACGCTCGAAATCATGCGCCAGCTACAGCAGCGCGGGGGCGACGTCACGCTCGGCCGCCCCGAGCCCCTCGACGTGGCCGCGCTCCAGCGCTCGCTCGGCTCGGACACCGCGCTCGTCGAGTACGCGAGCCTCGGCGGCGAACTGCTCGCGTTCGTCGTGACGGGCGAGGGCGTCGAGGTCGTGCGCGGGCTGGCCGGCGAGAAGGAGGTGGTGGAGGCGCTCGGCCAGTTCCGCTTCCAGATCGGGAGCTTGCGCTACGGCTCCGCGCGCATGCGCGCGCACGCCGCCGCGCTGACCGAGCGCGCGCGCCGGCACCTGCGCACGCTCTACGACCTGCTGCTCAGGCGCGTCGAAGAGAGGTTGGGCGGGCGGCGCCTCGTGGTCGTCCCGCACCGCGCCCTCCACTACGTCCCCTTCCACGCGCTCCACGACGGCGACTCGTACGTCGCCGAGCGGCGCGAGGTCTCCTACGCCCCGAGCGCGGGCGTGCTGCGCCACTGCATCGAGAGGCCCGAGCCAGAGTTCCGGCGCGCGCTCCTGCTCGGCGTGGCCGACGAGCAGACGCCGCGCGTGCGCGAGGAGATCGCGGCGCTCGCGCCGCTCTTCCCGGAGGCCGACGCCCTGCTCGACGGGGAGGCCACGCTGGCCGCGCTGCGCGAGCGGGCGCCGGCGGCGGACGTGCTCCACCTCGCCTGCCACGGCCAATTCCGCCCCGACAGCCCGCTCTTCTCCTCCCTGAAGCTCGGCGACGGCTGGCTCACGGCGCGCGACGCCTACACGCTCGACCTGCGCGCGGGGCTCGTCACGCTCTCGGCCTGCGAAACCGGCGTGAGCGCCGTCGCGCCGGGCGACGAGTTGATAGGGCTCGTCCGCGGGTTCTTCTACGCGGGCGCGCCCACGCTGCTGCTGAGCCTCTGGACGGTGGACGACGAGGCGACGGCCGAGCTGATGGCCGACTTCTACACGGACTTGCGCGCCGGCTCCCGGCCGGCCGCCGCCCTGCGCGCGGCACAACTCCGGCAGATGCGGACGCGCCCCCACCCCTTCTTCTGGTCGCCCTTCGTCCTCACCGGCCGCTGGTGAAGGCAGGGAGTCAGAAGTCAGGAGTCAGGAGAAACCCCTTTCTGATTGCGAAATGCCCGGTCGTCATCCTCAACTTGCTCAAGCGGAGCCTTCTGACTTCTGACTCCTGACTCCTGACTCCTTTTTTTTGTTTCCCGTGTATTTTTTGGCCCGCCGCGGGCACTGTTTTGCGGGGGGAAAGCATCAAAAACGTCGGACTTTTCCAGCGCACGGCTGTCTTAATTTCCCGACGAGCCCAGGTTCAAGCCGTTCCCCGCAGGTGATTTTTGTGCCCGGAATTTTAAGGAGTTCCCTGTAAGATGCCCCGCAAGCTCATACGCCCCCTGGGCCTGTTCGCGCTGCTGGCGGCGCTGCTCGCCGGCGGCCTCCTGCCGACCGCGCCCGCCGCCCACGCCTCGTCCGATTCCGTCAATAACGGCGAAGAGGCGTACATCCCGAACGAGATCAACCTCAAGCTCCTGCCCGGGGCCGACATCACGTCCGTCGCGCAGCAGTACGGCCTCCAGCTCGTCGAGCAGTTCGGCAGCCGCCCCATCTACCTCCTGCGCACGACCTCCGACTCCAGGGCGCTCGCCGCCAGAATCCTTGCCGAGAATCCGACTAAGGTGCAGTTCGCCGAGGCCAACTACACCTCCGGCGCGCCCGAGGGGAGCGGCCTCTCCTGGACGGTCGGGCTCTCCTGGACGGTCGGACTCTCCTGGACGGTGGGCGGCGAGACCGATTACGAGGCGCAGTGGGCGCAGGAGAAGATCGGGCTGCGCGCGGCGCACAAGGCGACGAAGGGCGCGGGGGCGGTCGTGGCCGTGCTCGACACGGGCGTCGACCGCCGCCACCCGGCGCTCGCGGGCCGCCTCCTGCGCGGCCGCGACTTCGTGGACGACGACGACGACCCGAGCGAGGTGATGCCGGCCGGCGCGAAGACCGTCGGCGAGGCGCGCACGCTCGGCCCTTACGGCCACGGCACGCACGTCGCCGGGCTGGTGGCGCTGGCCGCGCCCGAGGCCAAGATCATGCCGCTGCGCGTGCTCGACACGCAGGGCGTCGGCAACATGTGGGTCATCGCCGAGGCCGTCCGCTACGCCGTAGACCCCGACGGCGACCCTTCGACGCACGACGGCGCGGACGTCATCAACCTGAGCCTCGCGACCGTCCACGACTCGAACCTCCTGCGCGAGGTCATCGGCGACGCCTGCGACCCGGCCAAGCCCTCGCTCTACCCGAAGGTGGTGGTGGTGGCGGCGGCCGGCAACCGCGGCCAGACCTCGCCGACCTCGCCGATGTTCCCCGCGGCCGAAAACTTCGAGGGCGAGCTGTCGGTCGCCGCCAGCGACGGCCAGGACAGGCTGGCCGCTTTCTCGACCCGCGACGACCGCGTAGACCTGATGGCCCCGGGCGTCGGCCTCACGAGCAGCGTCCCCGCCGGAGGCACGGGCGTGTGGTCGGGCACCTCGATGTCCGCGCCGGTCGTGGCGGGCGTGGCGGCGCTGGTGCGCGCGGCCGCGCCGGCGCTCGACGCCGACGGGGTGAAGGAGCGCATCAACGACACGGCGTTCGACACGCGCGCCCTGGGCGACAAGAACCCGCCCGTCCGCGACCGCGTGGACGCCGCGGCCGCCGTCACTTCGCTGGTCTTGGGCACGGCCAACCCGAACGACGACGCGCGCAACTTCGTGCGCCAGCAGTACCTCGACTTCTTCAACCGCCTGCCCGACCCTTCGGGCTTCGACTTCTGGACGCACGAGATCGAGCAGTGCGGCGCCGACGCCGCGTGCGTGCAGTACCGCCGCGCGAACACCTCGGGCGCCTTCTTCGTCTCCATCGAGTTCCGCGACACGGGCTACTTCGTCTACCGCCTGCACAAGGCCGCCTTCGGCGACATCGCGGGCAAGCCCGTCCCCGTGCGCTACGAGGACTTCATGCCCGACACGCAGCGCATCGGCGAGGGCGTCGTCGTCAACTCCGAAGGGTGGGAGAAGAGGCTCGCCGACAACCGCGACGCCTTCGTGCTCGACTTCGTCACGCGCACGGCCGACCCTTCGGGCCGCAACTTCGCGACGCAGTTCCCGGCGGGGACGAGCGCCGTGGCGATAGTCGATAGGCTCTTCCAGAACGCGGGCGTCGTCCCGCCCGCGGCCGAGCGCCAGGCGCTCGTCGCGGAGCTTGCGCCCAACCCGGACTCGGCCGCGCTGCGCGCGAGCGTGCTCCGCAAGGTGGCCGAAAGCCCCTCCCTCGTCCGCCAGGAGTTCAGGAAGGCGTTCGTGCTGATGCAGTACTTCGGCTACCTGCGCCGCAACCCCGACGACGTCGGCTTCGACGGGCAGCCCGACCCGAACTTCGTCGGCTACAACTTCTGGCTCACCAAGCTCGAAGAGAATAACGGCGACTTCCACCGCGCCGAGATGGTGCGCGCCTTCATCGAGTCCATCGAGTACCGCCGGCGCTTCCGGGAATAGAACGCGGAAGTCGGAACGCCGAACGAGGAGCCGAAAGCCCTGTGCCTTCAGCTCCTCGTTCGGCGTTCCGACTTCCGCGTTCCGCCTTCAGGTAAAAAATTTCATGCGGGGCGTATTTTCGCGAACCCCGGCCGCACTGTTCGCGTGTAAGACGGGCAGCCCGCCGGCGCGGGCCGAACGTCGCAGAGCAAGGGGTGAGTCTTCAAAGCATCTGACGGGGCTAACCGTCACGGGGAGAACGGGAGTCCCGCCAGTCGGGCGGCGTGGTCGCAAGGCCACGCCGCCCATTTTTTTGAAGTGAGCGGTGAGCGGTGAGCAGTGAGCAGTAAAAACAGAAGGCAGCCGAATCATCTCGGCTGCATTTAACTTTTCTGACTCCCTGCTGCTTACTGCTCACCGCTCACCGCTCACCGCTCACTTTCATTTAGCGCCGTACTTCTTGAACCAATCTTGCAGGCGCCGCCAGCCGTCGGCGGCGGCCTCCTTGTTGTAGGAGGGGCGGTAGTCCGCGTGGAAGCCGTGGCCGGCGTCGGGGTAGACGACGACCTCGGAGCGCGCGGCGGCCTTCGACTTCGACTTGGCTAAAGCCGCGCGCATCCTCTCGACCGACTCAAGCGGGATGCCCTGATCCTTCCCGCCGTAGAGCCCGAGCACGGGCGCGTTCAGCTCGTCCACCACGTCCACGGGCTGGCGCGGCGTCAGGGGGTTGGCGGGCTGGCCGGGGTTGGCGACGAGGCGCCCGTACCACGCGACGCCCGCGTCCAGCTCCCTGCTGTGCGCCGAGTAGAGCCACACGATGCGGCCGCCCCAGCAGAAGCCCGTGATGCCGACGCGCTTGCCGTCCGACTTCCCCGTCGCCCGCGCGTAGGCGACGGTCGAGTCGAGGTCGGACATCACCTGCTCGTCCGGCACCCGCGCCACGACCTTCATCACGTCCTCCATCTTGAGCTGCGTCGTGTCGCCCTGCCGCGCGTAGAGCGACGGCGCGACCGCGAGGTAGCCGAGCTTGGCGAAGCGGCGGCACACGTCCTTGATGTGCTCGTGCACGCCGAAAATCTCCTGCACGACGAGGGCGACCGGGAAGTTCTTGCCTCTGGCGGGCATCGCGCGGTAGGCCGGCATCTCGCCGTCGCGCACGGGGACTTTGACCTCGCCGGCTTCGAGCCCCCGGGCGTCGGTCGTGATTACCGTCTGCGCCGCCACCGGCTGCACGGCCAGCGCGAACCCCGCCGCCAGCGAGCCGGCGATGAAGCCGCGCCTCGAAACCTCCTCCGGCAACAGTCCGACGAGTTCTTCGTGCATCTCTATGAACGTTCCTTTCCGAAAGTGGGATGGCGCTACTCTATCGCAAGCACGCCCCCGGTTAAAGGGTTTTGGGTGCCGGGTCATGGGTTCTGGTTTGAACCAGCACCCAACACCCGACACCCAGCACCTTCTTTCACCGCCCCGCCTTTTTCGCGCGAACGGGAGCTTAATCTCTGGTAACATTCGGCCGCCGAAGGCCCGCGCGAAGGAACAGCCATGAGCAGCATTAAAGATTTGATCGAGGTTGACCCCGAGAAACTCGGCGGGACTCCCGTCTTCTACGGCACCCGCGTGCCGATCCAAAACCTGTTCGACTGTTTGGAAGCCGGCGAAAACCTCGACCAGTTCCTCGACCAGTTCCCGACCGTCACGCGCGAACAGGCCCTGGCCGTGTTGGAGAAGTCGAAGGAGAGATTGCTTATCGGCCATGAGAGTGCTGCTTGACGAATGCGTCACGCGCTACCTCAAACGTGACCTGCCCGGGCACGAAGTCTTCACGGTGGAGGAGGCCGGCTTCAAAGGGTTGAAGAACGGCCGGCTCTTGCGGGCCGCCGCCGGGTAGTATGGCGCGCTCATCACGGTCGATCAGAATCTCCGTTACCAGCGGAACCTCGAAACCCTTCCCGTCCCCGTCATCATTCTCTCCGCCGGAAGAAGTACCTACCCGATGCTGAGGCCCCTGATGCCTCAAGTGCTCGAAGCTCTCGGAAGGCTTGAGGCCGGCCGGGCGGCCGTCATCAGACGGTAAGGAATCCGGCACGCCGCGCGGCGCGGCTTGAAAGGGCGGGCCGCGCGGCGTAGATTGGCTGGCGCTTTCTCATCCCCTGAATCGCGGAAGGAAAATCTTATGAGCATATGCGGGCCGCTCGCGGCGGAGTTGCAGCAGGAGGCGAGGACGACGAGGCGGATTCTGGAGCGCGTGCCGGAAGAGTCGTTCGGCTGGAAGCCGCACGCGAAGTCGATGTCGCTCGGGCGGCTGGCGGCGCACGTCGCCGAGCTTCCGGAGCTGCTCATCCCGGCGCTCACGCAGGACGAGTTCGACTTCGGCTCGGGGGACTTCAAGCCGTTCGAGCCGAAGACGACCGCCGAGCTGTTGGAGAAGTTCGACCGGAACATCGCGGCCGCCGCCGAGACTTTGCGGAGACAGCCGGACGAGCGGATGGGCGATAACTGGAAGCTCAGGAGCGGCGACCACGTCCTCTTCGAGATGCCGCGCGCGATGGTCGTCCGCTTCGTGGGCCTGAACCACGTCATACACCACCGCGGGCAGCTCTCGGTCTACCTGCGCCTGCTCGACGTGCCGCTGCCCTCCATCTACGGCCCCTCGGCCGACGAAGCGCCGAGCAGTTGAGACCCGGCCGCACTCTTTCACAAGGGGACAGCTCATGGCTTCGGGCAAGGGTCGGGTGAGGGTCGGGTGCTGCGGGTTCCGCTCGTCGCGCGAGACGTACTACGGGCTGCTCGACTCGGTCGAGGTGCAGCACACCTTCTACCAGCCGCCGCAGGTCTCCACGCTGCGGCGCTGGCGCGAGGAGGCGCCCGCCGACTTCGAGTTCGCGCTCAAGGCGTGGCAGCTCGTCACGCACCTCTCGTCGAGCCCGACCTACCGGCGGCTCAAGCGCCCGCTCACCGAAGAGCAGCGCGAGGGCGCCGGCTTCTTCCGCCCGACCGGGGCCGTCCGCGAGGCGTGGGAGTTGACGCGCGAGTGCGCGCGTGCGCTCAAAGCTCGGGCCGTCCTCTTCCAGTGCCCGGCCAGCTTCAAGCCGACGGGCGAGAACGTCGAGAACCTGCGGCGCTTCTTCCGGGAGGCCGAGCGCGGCCGGCTCGTCTTCGCCTGGGAGCCGCGCGGCGGCTGGCCGCGCGGGCTGGTCAAAGAGCTGTGCGAAGAGCTCAAGCTCTGGCACGCCGTAGACCCTTTCAGCGAGCGCTCGGTCACGCCCGGCAAGTGCTACTTCCGCCTGCACGGCCGGAAGGGGTGGCGCTACAAGTACGAGGAGGGCGAGCTCGAAGAGCTGGCTTCGATGCTCCCGAAGCGCGCCACCTCCTACGTCTTCTTCAACAACGTCGAGATGCGCGACGACGCGCGCCGCTTCCGCAGGCTCGTCGAGGAGGGCGACTGACATCCGCAGGGGCGCGCGCCCTCGTAGGTATGTTTGCTTGCGAGCCCGGGGGTTCGGAAGACGATTCCTTAGTGCGAGAGGAGCAGGCGTATGAGTGAGCAGGACAACGCGGCCGTGGTGCCGGCCGTCGGCCGCGCCGCGTTAGACGCGGAGACACAGAGACACGCAGACACGGCCTGAAGACTTTAGCTGTGTCTGCGTGTCTCTGTGTCCCCGCGTCTAAATTTTCTGACGTTAGAGTCGGTTTACTGGAGCACGCGGAGGTCGCGCTCGCCGACGATCTTCCAGCCGGTGTCGGTGCGGCGCCAGCGCAACTCCTGCAAGACCTCGCCCGCGCGGCTCTCCTCGCCGTCGATGCGGTAGCGCTTGCGGAAGCGCATGACGGCCGTGCGCCCGTCGGGGCTCACGCGTATCTCGGGCGGCGCGGCCTCGACGTTGACGGCCGAGGCGCGCGCGAACAGGCGCGCCTTCTCCGCGCGCACCGACTCGCGCGTCGCGTTGCGCGAGAGGTAGAAGGCTTCGACCTTCGGTGCGTAGAAGCTCATCTGCCGCGCCACGTCGCGCTCGTTCGTCGCCGCCATCCACCCGCCGAACGCCGAGCGCAACTCGCCCTGCACGTCGGCACCCGGCTCGGCCGTCGCGGCCTCGACCTTCTGTTCCGCCTTAGCGGGCGCGGCCGTCGCCGCTTCGACCGCCGCGGCCTGACCGTCTGCCGGCGGTGGCGCTTGAGCGTCTTGCTTCACGACCGCGGCCGGGGCCACGACCGTCCCGCCCGGGGCGTCCGCGGGAATCTGCGGCGGCGACTCCGCGCGCCGCCCGCCGCGCTGGTAGTAAGTGAGCGCGAGCCCGCCGAGCACGCCGCCCAACACGCCGCCCAGCACGCACAAGGTAATCACCCACAGCGGCCACGAGCGCGAGCGCGCGCCGCGCGTCAGGGGCACGGCCGGCTGCGCGCGCTGTACGGATTTATCGTCGAAGCGCGGCGGCGGAAGCTCTTGCTCGCCTTCGAGCGGAACCGTCGGCTCCGTTGGACTTATGAACGCGTCTCGCCCCCCCCTCTCCATGTGGCACACCACCCCCTTTGAACGCAACCAATACACTCCACACTGTCCCGCCCTACGGGGAAGCAAGAACCAGTCCAGACGCCCGCGCCCACCCCGTTTGACTCTCCGCCCGTTTTGTCGTAGATACGTTTCTCGTCCCCAGCCCTTCCGAGAGAAAGCTAAGAACATGAAAGCGCTCCGCGTCACACTGCAATCCATCCTCGTCTCCGCGCTGCTCCTGTCGGGCTGCAACCGCCGCGCGGCCGACTCGAACGCGGCCCACGCGAACGCGAACGCTGCCGCCACGCCCGTCGGCGAGCAGCAGCAGCAGCAGGAGGCGTCGTCGGCCCCCTCCGACGACGCGCGGGCGCTCTACGAGCAGGGGCTCGCCGCCTACAAGGCCGACCGCGACGAGCAGGCCATCGAGCACCTCCAGAGGGCGGTCGAGCTCGCCCCGGACTTCGCCGAGGCGCACTACCGACTCGGCCTCGCCTACAACGTGACCAAGCGGCGCGAGGAGGCCGACAAGGCTTTCGAGGCGGCCGTCAAGGCTTTCGAGAAGGTGACGAAGCGCGAGCCGAAGAACTCCGACGCCTACTACTTCCTCGGCCTCTCCTACGAGCAGCTCGGCAAGTACGACGAGGCGGTCAAGGCGCTCAAGGAGGCGGTTAAGAACTCGCCCGAGGAGGACGACGACAAGTACTTCGAGCTGGCCTCGGCCCACTTCAAGATCGCGCAGTACGACGAGGCGGTCAAAGCCCTGAACAAGGTGTTAGAGATAAAGCCCGACCACTTCCCCGCGCAGGAGCTGCTCGAACAGGCGAAGAACGGCGCGCAGCGCGTCGCCGAGTTCCGCAAGCGCCAGGAGGAGCAGATGAAGAAGCGGCAGCCCTCGAACACCAACAACTCCAACTCTAACGCCAACACCAACGCCGCCCCGCGCGGCAACAGCAACGTGGCGGCTCCGCCGACTTAAGGTGGCGCCGGGGACGCAAGTCGTTAAAAGGCTTTATAGCTCGCGGCACTTGAAACCGGAGTGAAGGGCGTTCAACCACAGAGACACAGAGAGCACAGAGACGGCACGGAGAGACTCAACCCTCCGTGCAACCTCCGTGTCCTCTGTGCCTCCGTGGTTAACCGCCCTCCGCCCCGCGTTCAAGCTGGCGTCGATATAACTCTATGACGAGACTCACAACCGCCACACTCCTTCTCCTGCTCCTACTCTTCCCCGCGGCGCGGGCTCAGGCGCCGCGGCAATTGGACGCGGCCGAGACGCAGGCGGCCCTCCGGAGGCTCGCGGTCGCGGGGAGCGTGCTCTACGTCGGCGCGCACCCGGACGACGAGAACACGGCGCTCCTCGCCTACCTCGCGCGGGGGCGCGGCGCGCGCACGGCCTACCTCTCGCTCACGCGCGGCGACGGCGGGCAGAACATCCTCGGCCCGGAGAAGGGCGCGCTGCTCGGCGTCGTCCGCACGCAGGAGCTTCTGGCCGCGCGCCGCATCGACGGCGCCGAGCAGTTCTTCACGCGCGCCATCGACTTCGGCTTCACCAAGTCGCCCGAAGAGACCTTCCGCTTCTGGGAGCACGACGCGGTGCTCGCGGACGTGGTCTGGGTCGTGCGCCGCTTCCGCCCCGACGTGGTCGTAGCCCGCTTCCCCACCACCGGCGAGGGCGGTCACGGACAGCACACCGCCTCCGCCATCCTCGCCTCCGAAGCCTTCGACGCCGCGGGCGACCCCGCGCGCTTCCCCGAGCAGTTGAAGTACGGGGTCCGGCCCTGGAAGCCGAAACGCCTCGTCTGGAACGTCTTCAACTTCCGGCCGGAGGCGCCGAAGGACGCCGACAAGATGTTGAGCGCCGACGTGGGCGGCTACGACCCGCTGCTCGGCAAGTCCTACACGGAGATCGCCGCCGAGAGCCGCACCATGCACATGAGCCAGGCGCAGGGCACGCCCGGCCGCCGCGGCCCCGCCCTCAACTACTTCGTCCACCTCAAGGGCGAGCCCGCGGCGAAAGACCTCTTCGACGGCGTGGACATGACCTGGCGCCGCTACGCGGGCGGCGAGGCCGTCGCGCAGTCGCTCGAAGAGGCCGCGCGCAAGTACGACCCGGCGAACCCTTCGGCCGTCCTGCCTCTGCTCCTGCGCGCGCGCCGCGAGATGTCGAAGCTCTCGAAGGACGAGCCGCTCGCCGAGGCCAAGCGCGCGGCGCTCGACGAAGTCGTCCGCGCCGCCGCGGGGCTCTGGGTCGAGGCTCTGGCCGCCGACCCTTACGTGACGCCGGGCGGCGAGGTCAAAGTCACGACCACGGTCGTCAACCGCTCGGGCTACCCTTTGAAGTTCGAGACGGTCGGCGTCTCCTCCGCGGGCGCCGACGTGCCGCGCGCCGAGCTGAAGAACAACCAGCCGCTCACGCGCGAGAGAACCCTGCGCGTGCCCGCCGACGCCGCCTACAGCCAGCCCTACTGGCTGCGCGAGGAGCCTTCGAAGAATCTCTTCCGCATAAGCGAACAGGGGCTCGTCGGCGCGCCCGAGGGGCCGCCCGCGTTGACCGTGCCCGTCACCGCCGTCTTCGGCGAAGACGGGGAGGCAGTCACCTTCGACGTCCCGGTTCTCTACCGCTGGACAGACCGCGTGCGCGGCGACCTCTACCGCCCGCTGACGGTCGTGCCCGAGGTCGCCGTCGCCGTCGCCGAGCAGACGCTCGTCTTCCCCGACCGCCGGCCGAAGCAGGTGCGGGTGACGCTCAGGAACAACGCCGCGGCCGACGCCGCGGGCACGCTCAGACTCAAACTGCCCGCGGGCTGGACGGCGACGCCGGCGGAGATTCCCGCGACGGCCAAGGCACGGGGCGAGGAGTTCAGGGCGACCTTCGACGTCACGCCTTCGGCCGCCGCGTCCGCCGCCGCGCTCGCCGCCGAGTTCGAGTCCGCAGGCAAGACCTACACGCGCGGGTTGGTCGAGATCGACTACCAGCACATCCCGCGGCAGACGCTCTTTCCGTCAGCGCGCGCCGAACTCGTGCGCGTTGACTTGCAGAAGCGCGGGAGCCGCGTCGGCTACGTGGCGGGCGCGGGCGACGAGGTGCCCGAGGCCCTGCGGCAGGTCGGCTACGACGTGACGCTGCTCTCGGACGAAGACCTTGAGGGCGCAGACCTCTCGCGCTTCGACGCCGTGGTGACGGGCGTGCGGGCCTACAACACGCGCGCGGCGCTGCGCCGCCAGCAGAAGCGCCTGCTCGAATACGTCGAGCGCGGCGGCACGCTCGTCGTCCAGTACAACACGCCCGACCGCACGCTCGAAGGCGCGCAGCTCGGCCCCTTCCCTTTCAAGATCACGCAGGACAGGGTGACCGACGAGACGGCCGAGGTGACGCCGCTCGCGCCCGCGGACGCGCTGCTGAACGCGCCGAACAAGATCACGGCCGCCGACTTCGAAGGCTGGGTGCAGGAGCGCGGGCTCTACTTCGCCTCCGAGTGGGACGCGCGCTACACGCCGCTCTTCGCCAGCCACGACCCGGGCGCGGCCGACTTGAAAGGCTCGACCCTCGTCGCGCGGCACGGCAAAGGCACCTACGTCTTCACCGCGCTCGCCTTCTTCCGCCAGCTGCCGGCGGGCGTGCCCGGCGCCTACCGCCTGTTCGTCAACATGATCTCGGCCGGGAAGTGACGGGGTGAGTCTGAGACCCCACGACGCTTCATGCGAAAAGACTGTTCACCACAGAGGCACAGAGACACAGCTTGGGGCTAATAGCTCAGCAAGCTGTGTCTCTGTGTCTCTGTGGTGAATAGCCCTTACCTTAAGACTCAAGCGGCATGGAAAGCTGGATGCGGGACGAGAAGCAAACACACACCGAGGAGCCGCCGCCCTTCGGCGGTAGCTGGAAGACGCTTTACGCCGTCGTCCTGATAAACCTCGCCGCGCTCGCCGCGCTCTTCTACCTCTTCACGAGGTACTTCGGATGAGGCCGCTCGACTGGGCGGTTCTGCTGGCCGCGCTCGCGGGGATAGTCCTCTACGGCCTCTGGAAGGGGCGCCGCACGCGCGACCTCGACGACTTCCTCGTCGCCGACCGCGGCCAGCCGTGGCACCGCGTCGCGCTCTCCATCATGGCGACGCAGGCGAGCGCCATCACCTTCCTCGCCACGCCCGGGCAGGCGTACGCCGACGGCATGCGCTTCGTGCAGGTCTACCTCGGCCTGCCCGTCGCGATGGTCATCCTCTCGCTGACGGCCGTGCCCATCTACCACCGGCTCAAGGTCTACACCGCCTACGAGTACCTCGAAGGGCGCTTCGACCTGAAGACGCGCACGCTCGCCGCGCTCCTCTTCCTCGCGCTGCGCGGGCTCTCGACGGGCGTCTCGCTCTACGCGCCGTCGCTCATCCTCTCGGTCATCATGGGCTGGGACATCCGCGTCGTCATCTTCATCATCGGCGGCGCGGTGATGCTCTACGCGTCTCTCGGCGGGGCGAGGGCCGTGGACAACACGAACTTCCTACAGTTCCTCATCATCATGGGCGGGATGTTCGTCGCCTTCTTCACCGTCGTCAGGCTGCTGCCCCCGGACGTGTCGCTCCTGGAAGCCACGCACGTCGCGGGCAAGCTCGGCCGCCTGAACGCCGTGGACTTCTCCTTCGACGTCAGGAACCAGTACAACTTCTGGTCGGGGCTGCTGGGCGGCTGCTTCCTCGCGCTCGCCTACTTCGGCACGGACCAGTCGCAGGTGCAGCGCTACCTGACGGGCGGGTCGGTCGCTCAGAGCCGCCTCGGGCTGCTCTTCAACGGGCTGGTCAAGGTGCCGATGCAGTTCTTCATCCTCTTCCTGGGCGCGATGGTCTTCGCCTTCTACCAGTTCACGCAGCCGCCCGTCTTCTTCAACCCGGTGCAGTTGGAGCGGGCGCGCGCGGGCGCGCAGGGCGCGCAGTTCCGCGCGCTCGAAGAGACTTACGCCGCGGCCTTCGCCGAGAAGCAACGGGCGGCGCGCGCGTACGTCGGCGCGCTGCGCGCGGGCGACGACGCGGCGGCCGCGGCGGCTTCGAGGGAGTTACAGTCGGCGCAGGCCAGGGCCGACGGCGCGAGGGCCGGCGCCGTCGAGGTCATCAAGTCGTTCGACGCGAAGCCGAACGACACGAACTACGTCTTCTTAAGCTTCGTCACGCACTACATGCCGGCGGGGCTGGTCGGGCTGGTGCTGGCGGCGGTCTTCTTCGCTTCGATGTCTTCGACCGCCTCGGAGTGGAGCGCGCTCGCGGGGACGACCGTGGTGGACATCCAGCGCCGGCTCCTCAGCAGGCGCGGGTCTGAGCGCTACTACTTCATCTCCTCGAAGCTGGCGACCGTCTTCTGGGGACTCTTCGCCGTCGCGTTCGCGCAGTACGCGGGGCAGCTCGGCTCGCTGGTCGAGGCCGTCAACCGCCTCGGCTCGCTCTTCTACGGGACGCTGCTCGGCATCTTCCTCCTCGGCTTCTACTTCAAGCGCGTCGGCGGCACGGCCGCCTTCCTCGGCGCGCTCGCGGGCGAGGCGGCCGTCCTCTACTGCTTCTTCTACACGCGCCTCGCCTTCCTCTGGTACAACGTCGTCGGCGCGCTCGTCGTCGTCCTGACCGCACTGCTCGTCACGGCTCTTTACGGGGCATCAAAAAAGGATTAGCCACGGAGACACAGAGGCACAGAGATTAAGAAAGGGATTAATCCTTCTTAATCTCTGTGCC
>DASVQJ010000124.1:0-11638 GCA_036389235.1 Pyrinomonadaceae bacterium
GTGTGCCTCGACTCCGTGGACGTGAACACCTTCACGAACTCCGGGATGATCGCCCCGGCCAGCGTGCCGCACGTGATGACGAGCGAGAGCTTCCACCACAGCGTCGGGTCGCCGCCCAGGTCGGGGATGAGCGCCCGCGACACGAGGAAGGTCAGGATGACGGACACGATCGAGGTCAGCCACACCAGGAAGGTGAGCGGCGCCTCGAAGTTCATCCGGTCGGCGTTGGCGTACCGGGCCTTGGCGATCGCCTCGTTGATCAGGTAGGAGACGCCCGACGCGATCACCATCACGATGCGCATCGCGAAGATCCAGACGAGGAGCTGGACCTGGTACTGCGGCATCACGGCGAGGAGGATGAACGAGATCAGCGCGACGCCGGTCACGCCGTAGGTCTCGAAGCCGTCGGCGCTGGGGCCGACCGAGTCACCGGCATTGTCGCCGACGCAGTCCGCGATGACGCCGGGGTTTCGCGCGTCGTCTTCCTTGATCTTGAAGACGATCTTCATCAGGTCGGAGCCGATGTCGGCGATCTTCGTGAAGATGCCGCCGGCGATGCGGAGCGCCGCCGCGCCGAGGGACTCGCCGATGGCGAAGCCGATGAAGCAGGGGCCGGCGTAATCTCTGGGCACGAAGAGGAGGATGCAGAGCATGATCAGCAGCTCGACCGAGATGAGCATCATGCCGATGGACATGCCCGCCTTGAGGGGGATGGCGTAGATCGGGTACGGCCGGCCTTCGAGCGAGGCGAAGGCCGTGCGCGAGTTGGCGAACGTGTTGACGCGGATGCCGAACCACGCGACGCCGTAAGAGCCCGCGATGCCGATGAGGCTGAAGAGCAGGATGACGACGACCTTGAAGGCCGGGAAGCCGTGCTCGACGCCGCCCGCGTCGTTGACCGTCTCGGCGAGGAAGCCGAAGTAGAGGCCCGCGATGGCGCCGATGAAGAGCCACAGGATCATGATGAACTTGCCCTGCGTGACGAGGTACGTCTTGCAGGTCTCGTAGATCAGCTCGCTGATTTCGCGCATCGAGCGGTGGACGGGCAGGTTCTTCAGCTGCGTGAAGATGACGAGCCCGAAGGCGAGGCCCAGCACGCAGACCGCGAGTCCGATGAGCAAAAGCGTGTGGCCGTCCACGCCGAGGAAGCTCTGCGTGGAGAGGTCGGGCAGCAGCAGGTTGGCCTCGCCGCCGGGGCGGTGGCCGGTCTGCGCGCCGCTGCCGGCGCCCGCGCCCTGCGCGTGCTGCGCGAGCGCCGAGGTCGAGAACGCGGCGAGCGCGAAGAGGACGGTTAACGCGCGGGGCAGCCCCTTCCGGATACTCGGCAATAACATCTTAGACAAGTTGAACGATTCCTTTCCTGTTGGTTCGTCTGAAATGTGGCGAATGAAACGCCCCCGGGGGCGGGGGCCGGCCGTGCGGCACGCGCGCGTTCGACTTCCCTTCGGTCGCACGAGAGGACGCGCTCCTACTGTCCGCACAGTCCCTTTTTTTGGTCTCGCTAAAAGAGGGGCATTATCGCCGAAAAGGCCGGAAAGTTCAAAGGCGGGGAGAGCGGGCGGCGGGCGGGTGGCAGTCGGAGACGCCGCGGCCGAGACTTCGGGTTAATCTTTCAACCGGCGCAACGCGGGGCGGCTGCCGACTGCCACCCGCCCGCCGCCTACCTCAGTTCGTAGAGGTATGCGGTCTTTTCGTTGCCGCCCGTGGCGAGGCGGCGGCCGTCCGGGCTGAAGCTGGCGGGGAAGCGCGAGCGCGCCAGCGTGGCGACGAGGTCGCCCGTGGCCACGTCCCACAGGCGCAGCCCCGCGTCACTCGCCGTCAGAAGCGTCCGGCCGTCGGGGCGGAACGTGACGAAGTGCGTCTCCTTCTCCGACTTAGGCAGCTCGCGCACGAGCTTGCCCGTCTCCACGTCCCAGAGCTTCGCGGAGGCCGAGCCGCCGCAGGTGGCGAGCAGGCGCGAGTCCGGGCTGTAGGCGACGCTGTCGCTCTCGGACTTCTTCAGCCTGTGCCGCAGCGCGCCCCGCTCGGCGTCCCAGATTTGCGTCGCGCGGTCGTGGTAGGTGACGAGCGTGCGCGAGTCGGGGCCGAAGGCGAAGCTCGGCGTGTAGTAGACGTCCTCCACGTTAAAGTAGGAGTAGTCGATCCCGGCGGCCTTGAGCGTTGCCCGCGGGCGGCCAGTCGCGGCGTCCCAGAGGTGGACCGTGCCCGTGCGCGTCTCGGTCGCGAGCAGCCGCGAGTCGGGGCTGAAGGCCGCGTTGTAGACGATGTCCCCGTGGCCTTTGAGCGCGGCGACGAGGCGCCCCGTCGCGGCCTCCCAGAGCTTGGGCGCCTTGTCGCCGTTGGCGGTGACGACGAGGCGGCCGTCGGGGCTCAGCACGGGCCGCATGCGCAGCCAGCGCACCCTGCCGGTGAGGGCGAGCCTCAACAGGTCCTTGCCCTTGTGCGTCTCGGTCCGGTGGTCGAGCACGGAGACCTCGCGCCCGGTGGCGGCCTCGAAGACGGTGACGAGGTCGTCCTCGCGCTCGACGAGCACCGTCCGCCCCTCCGGCCCGTAGGGGACGGGGATGAACTCGGCCACCGAGACGTTGATGGCCTTCCACTCGCTCTCCATGTCGCGCTTGCGGCCCGAGAGCGCGAGCAACTGCCCGCCCGTCGCGAGGTCCCAGATGCGGACCGACTTGTCATAACGGTCGCGCGTGGCCGCCGTCCGCCCGTCGGGGCTGAAGGAGAAGGCGTCGAGCCCGCCCATCTGCGTCGTCGCGAAGGTGTGCAGGTGTTTGCCCGTCTCCGCGTCGTAGAGGTGGACGACCTCCTTCTCGCCGCTGAGCGCGAGCAGCCGCCCGTCGGGGCTGAAGGAGACGAGCGCGGGCCGCCCGAAGAAGCCCGAAGGCCCCCTGTAGTCCGGGATCGTGGCGGTCACGCGCGGGGCCGGCTTACCCTCCGACTCCGGTTGTGCCGGCGCCTGAGCGCGAGCGCGCGGCGCGGGCGCGCACGCGATGAGGAGGCAGAGCGCGAGCGCGACGCGGGGCGCTCGTTTGTCGTTCGTGGGATGCATGTCCGTCATTCGAGCCCGGCGGCCGTGTGCGCGGGCGTGAGCGTGTCCTTGCGGCGGTCGCCGCGCAGCTTCAGGAGCGCGGCGGCGGCGAGGTAGAGCGCCAGCACGACGAGCGCGGCCGAGGCGACGGCGTTAATCAACTCGATGTCGAACCCCTTCGTCACGCGCAGGTTCCCCGCGACCATCGAGACGAGCGCCCAGAGCGTGATGACGAGCACGAAGAGCATCGGGACGAGCGTGTAGGCGATGCGGCGCCGCGCCTGGTAGAGCCAGGCCGTGATCGTGAGGAGCGTCAGGGCCGCGAGCAGCTGGTTCGACGCGCCGAAGAGCGTCCAGAACTTAGACCAGGAGTTCGGCGGCGCGAACGCGATGAAGTAGACCGGGAGCGCAATCGTCAGGAACGTCCCGGCGAGCGCGCCCGCCCGCCCCTTCCAGCCGAACAGCTCCTGCACGATGTAGCGGCCCAGGCGCGTGCACACGTCGAGCGTGTCGAAGACGAAGGTCGAGAAGGCCATCGCGCCGAAGGTCGTCGCCACCGCGCGGTTCCCCTCGCCGACGAAGGGGAGCAGCGTCAAAAACCTCCCGATGCCGTTGCCGTAGATGGTGCCGGCCGCCGTGTTCGGCTTTATCTCCGACGGCGCGAGAATCATGACCGTCACCAGCGCGATCAGCGCCACGAACCCTTCGGCCAGCATCCCGCCGTAGCCGACCGCGCGGATGTGCGACTCGCGCTCGACCTGCTTCGAGGTCGTGCCCGAGCAGACCAGCCCGTGGAAGCCGGAGCACGCCCCGCACGCGATGGTCACGAAGAGGAAGGGGAAGAGCGACCCCGTCATGCCGGGCACCGTCCAGCCCTTGAAGGCCGGCTGCTGAATCTCGTACCCGCCGAAGAAGACGCCGACGACGCCCAGCGCGATGGCCGCGTAGAGGATGAAGCCGCCGAGGTAGCCGCGCGGCTGGAGGAGCGACCAGACCGGCACGACCGAGGCGACGCAGCAGTAGGCGAGGATGAGCAGCCCCCAGCCCTTGTGCGAGAGGACGAACGTGTTCGACATGAGCGTCCCCGCCCACGAGAGCGCGAAGGCCGCCGGCACGAAGATGACTGTGACGAGCCAGAGCGGCGGGTCGAAGAACTTCTGCACGAGCCCGAGCACGACCGAGAGCAGGAGGTAGAGCACGCTCGCCGCCGCGACCGCGCCGCCGGGGTTGAAGGCGACCGACGTGGCCCTCAACTCTTCCGAGCCCGCGACGAACGTCCCGGCCGTGATGTCCGCGAAGGCGACGACGACGTAGACGAGCGCGATCCAGATGAAGGCCATCATCGCGCGCCCGGCCTTCGACCCGAGGTGCTCGCGCGTGATCTCGGCCACAGAGGTCGCGCCGTGGCGGACGGAGGCGGCCAGGGAGGCGAAGTCGTGCACCGCCCCGATGAGGACGACGCCGAAGCCTATCCACAAAAGGCACGGCAGCCACCCGAACGCCTGGCAGGCGAGGATGGGGCCGGCGATGGGGCCGGCCGCCGCTATCGCCGAGAAGTGCTGGCCGAAGAGGTAGAACGGCCGGGTGGGGACGAAGTCCACGCCGTCGTTGACCTCGTGCGCGGGCGTCGGCCGCGAGTCGTCGAGTTGAAACTGCCGCGCGACCCAGCCGCCGTACAGGTGGTACGCGGCGACCAGCACCAGCAGGAATCCGATTGCGAGCAGCGTCAGGCTCAAGGCAGGAACCTCCGTCTACGCATCCGCGCCGGGGCGCGGGCCGGTTCGGGTCTCCTGAACGCGGGCGACATCGGGTTGGAGTCCTCCGGGTGGATGCGGGTCTCAAGCGGGAGCGCGGGGATTATATACGATACGCGCCCCGGCCCCGCAGAAAAACGTTGACAACCCGCGGCGGCGGCGGATAAACCATCTCTGCTAATAGACTCCCGGCCGAGCCGCGTTTTGGCTCCTCACCTTCTTCCGTCAACGGAGGTACTGGATGTCAACCGAGCTGAAGGTCGTCATGTTCACCGACCAGGTGAGTTCCACCCTCAACATGACGAAGCGCACGCCCGCCGAGATCAAACGGGTCGCGCGCGCGCAGGACGACCTCACCGCCGACGCGGTCAAGCGCTGCCGCGGCACCATCCTCAAGGACACCGGCGACGGGCACTTCATCGAGTTCCCCTCCTGCACCGACGCCGTGCGCTGCGGCTTCCTCTTACAGAGGCGCGTCGCCGAGCGGAACGGGGCGCAGGCCGACGAGCGCCTCCGCTTCGACCTCCACGTCGGCATAGACTTCGGCGAGGCCGTCGTCCTCCCCGACGGCGACCTGCGCGCCAACACCGCGAACCTCGCCGCCCGCGTCTGCAACGCCTGCCCCGCGGGCGAGGTCTACTTCACCGAGAAGGTCGCGCGCGAACTCAACCCGCGCGAGGCCGTCGTCGAGAGGGTTAAGGTCGATGCCGACAAACTGAAGGGCGTAAAGGGCAGGGTCAACATCTACCGTCTGACCGAATGGCTCAGCGCGTTCGAGGCCGCGCCGAACCCCTTCATCTGGCGCGCGGGCATCACGAACGCCGAAGACTTCTTCGACCGCGACGCAGAGCAGCGCACCCTCCGCGCGTATCTGCACGGACGCCAGAACTGCCAGATCGTCGGCCCGCGCCGCATCGGCAAGACCTCCCTGCTGCTCCACGTCGAACGCCGCGCCGCCGAGTGGGAGCAGTCCGCATCCGTCGCTTATCTGGACCTGCAAGACCCGCGTTGCTACACGCTCGACGGCTGGCTCGCGCTCGCCGCCCGCCAGTTCGGCTGGGCGCCCGCGCCCGCGGCCCTCGCCGACTTCGCCGACCGCGCCGAGCAGACGCTAAAGGACGGCCGCCGCCCCGTCCTCTGCCTCGACGAGTTCGAGCACCTGACGCGGCACCGCGACGAGTTCACCCAAGACTTCTTCATGACGCTCCGCTCCTGCGGGCAGCGCGGCCTGTCGATCATCACCGCCTCGCAGCGCCCGCTCCACGACCTCACCGACACCAGCGACCCGACCTCCCCCTTCTACAACACCTTCCCCCTCCTCCGCCTCGGCCCCTTCACCCCCGGCGACGCCCACGACTTCCTCAATCTCCACCGCCCCGGCACCCCGCCCTTCACGCCCGACGAGCAGGAGGAGATTATGAGGTTCGCCAAACACCACCCCCTCGCCCTCCAGGTCGCCTGCTTCAACCTCCTCGAAGCCAGAGAGGACGGCACAACCCTCCCCGCCGCCCTCCAACGCTCCGCCGACGACATGAAAGCCCACCTCCCTCAAGGCTGGTAAACACACGCCATGAATAAATACCTCCGCTGGTCGTTCAGACAACTCTACCTCTTCTTCTTCTGGCCGACCCAATTCAGCCGCGAGAGTGAAGGCGCCGAGGGCGACCGGCTGGTGGACAGGCTGGGAGTACGCCTCCTGCATATGCTCAAACTACTCCCGTGGATGATTGCCCTCGCCGTCTTCGTAAACGGCATAAGGGCAGTTCAGCCATATAGAGGGGCTTTCTTTTCTACAGACGCATTGCTCTTCTTAGTGCTCTGTGTGGCGAGCGGGCTGGCATTCGGCATGTTATTCGGTCTTATGTCGGGCGTGACGTTCGTTCTGGCATCAGTCCTGGCCGGCAGCATGTTTAGTCTGGTGCTTGACACCAGAGCGGGCGTTATAGTCGCCGGCATCGCGGGTGGTCTGATTGGTGGCGCCTTACGCAGTGTGAATTTCGTCGTCGCGAACTGTATCGCAATCTTTGGGTCATCGGTCGTAGCGGTTCTGATGAAGGGCGGCAACATGGATATACGGGTGGTGACGTACATCCTGGTATTTATTTTGGCGCCGTTCGGCATTGTGGGCGAGATAGCGGGCGGCGCGGTGGGCGACGCCCCGCGCAACAAGGTGTTCGCTTGGATGTCCGTCGGGTTGGCCTTCCTGTTCGGCGTCATAATCTTCTCGCAATATGGATTTGCGGTCGGTTCGGCGACCGGCATCACGTTCGTGACGCTATTCGGGCTGATATATTTTCGCTCGTTGACCTACCCCTTTAATGCCGCCCTCGCGGCTGCGACATACTATGCGGGACGGCAGCATCCACAGAGACTGTGGAAGGCGTGGCGGTGGTGTCCGGTTGCTTGGAATGAAGTAGCCTGGTTGCCACTGCCTTTCCTTAGCAAGTTTCTAGTCCTCATGGTGCGCCGGGACAGGGGAGAGGGCTTCAAACAACTGGCTTTCATTGCCGCCGAGCGCAAGCTACAGCGTCGTGCCGTAATCGCCGCGCTCATAGAAATAGTCATCAATGATTTGAAGGCCGACTCCCTGGGGAGCCTATCTGATGTCACGGAGCGACTGAACTGGACTACGGGCGCGCCCGCCGAGTTGCCGGAAGAGCTGATAACGACTCTGCCGCGCTTTGACCGGGTGGCGCAGCACGTCGGGCAGTACCTCACCCTGAACAGTCCATACCGCAGGACAGAGGCTTTGGGGCGGGCGCTGAATGAGATCGAGGTGTTACAGCGCTTTATCGTCGTCGGGCGCGGCCGTCACGCCGCACGTTTGCTTCAGGTGGCGAACGAGTGGCGCAGGCTGCTCGACGAGGAGAGCGAGAAAGTCAAAGCCCTGCCCAGGGCGATGAGGGAGATTCCTAATCCGTTCATGTACGGCAACGCCGTCGTGGAGACGGAGCACAACGTGTTCGCGGGGCGGCGGGATGTGGTGAGGCAGATCGAGGCGAGTCTGTTGGGGGCGGCGCAGGCGCCGACGCTTCTGTTGCAGGGGCCGCGGAGGATGGGGAAGACGAGCATCTTGAATCAACTGCCGCGGCTGTTGGGGCCGGACTTCGCGCCGGCGGTGGTGGACTGTCAGAACCCGGCGGTGACGGGGAGCGAGGCGACGCTGTTGCGTTACCTTTCGCGGGCGTTGAGCGAGGGGCTGCGGAGGCGGCGCGTCCCGGTCGAGGGACTCAGTGCGCAGCAGTTGGCGCGCGAGCCTTACGCGGTGTTCGACGAGTGGCTGGAGAAGGTCGAGCGCGCGATGCCTTCGGGGATGCGCGCGCTGTTGTGCCTGGACGAGTACGAGCGTTTGCAGGCGGCGCTCGAAGCGGGGTGGGGCGGGCCTTTCCTGGACGCGCTGCGGCACACGTTCCAGCACAGGCCGCGGGTCGTGTTGATGTTCACGGGGGCTCACACGTTCCAGGAGTTGGGGCCGGCGTGGACTGACCGTTTCATCAGCGCGCGGCGGATGCGCGTGAGCTTCCTCGGGCGCGAGGACGTGGAGCTTCTGTTGACGAGGCCGATACCGGAGTTCGACATGACGTACGCGCCGGGGGCGCTCGACGCGATGGTGGCGGCGACCAACTGTCATCCCTTTCTGACCCAGGCCGTGGCCTTCGAGCTGGTGCAGTTGCTCAACGAGGGGCAGCGGAGGGAGGCGACGACGGCGGACGTGGGGGAGGCGGTCGGTCGAGCGCTCGTGAGCGGCGACGCGTACTTCGTCAACGTGTGGGGCGACGCGGGGGCGGGCGGCCAGGCGATACTGAGGGCGCTGGCCGCGGGCGAGCCGCCGCCGGACTTACCCGCGGCGCGCGCGTGGCTGCGCGAGCACGACGTGATAGGCGCGGACGGCGACTTCGCCGTCGAGATGATGAGGCGCTGGGTCGCGGCGAGGACTTCGCCGGCGCAGAGGGTGATGGAATAAACGGGCCGGCGCCGGCGCCCCCTTAAGAGTTCGACTAAAGGGACGGCCGCGGCACGAAGTCTGCGACGGCGCCGGCCCCGTGAGCCGGCGGAAACTTTCCCGCCCGCGGTGATCCTTCCTTACGCGCGGCCCCGCGTATAGAGGTGGGGAGGCGGCGGCGCCGCCCCGCGAGTCGGCCCGCGGCGTCGGCGTCGGGGGAGCGGGCTTATAGCCATCATACATACATAGACGGCGGCGGCGTTCGGCCGCCCCGAATGATAAAGGAGAAGTGTTATGAAGAAGATTCAGCGCGTCGCCCTCGGCCTCGCCCTGCTCGCCGCGCTCGCCGGCGGCGGCGCGGGCGCTTCGGCCAAGACCGGCGGCAAGCAGCGCGCCCTGAGCGGCGTCATCCAGAGCATCGACCTGAGGGCGCGCACCGTCGAGGTGCGCGAGCAGGAGACGGGCCGCGTCGTCACGGTGCGCGTGCCCGAAGGCGCCCTCGTCCGCACCAGCAGCACCAACCAGCCGCTCATGCAGATCGAGCGGCTGCTCCCCGGCATGACGCTGAGCGCCGTCGTCAGGTAGGCGCGTCCGCGGGGCCTTAAAGCGGTTCTCATCCGGATGGGTCTGAAGTGAGCTTTCAACACGGAGACACGGAGACACGGCTTGTTGCAATAACTCAACAAGCCGTGTCTCCGTGTTAGATCGTTCCCGCTTACACTCAACTGCCAACTGCAATAAGTTAACGAAGGGCGGGGGGGACAACTGACCTCCCGCCCTTCGTCCGTCCCGGCCTAGTCGGGGAAAGACTCGTCGAGGCGGATGCCGCGGCGTGCGAGTTCGTCGACGAAGGCGTCGGGCGGGATGCAGCGCTCCTGCGGGACGGCGCCCCTGCGAGCCGTCTCCCCGCGCGCCATCATCTGGGCGACGACGGAGGCGGGGAAGGCCGTCGTGCGCTGCATGGCGGAGAGGCCGGTGCGCGGGTCGAAGCGGTCGATGATGTCGTAGCGCATGCGCTTCGTACCCCCCGCGAGCCAGCCGACGAATTCGAGACGGATGAAGACGAGGTCGGGCTCGTCGGCGGGCAGGCGGCGGTTGAGCAGCTCGCCGAGCAGCCCGCGCGGCGGGACGGGCACGCCGCCGACTTCGACCGCCTCGCCCGAGGCGAGGCCGAGGTCGATGAGGAGCTTGAACCGCTCGCAGTGTCCGGGGTAGCGGATGGTCTTGTAGTCGAGTTCCCTGACGCGGCCCGCGAAGGTCTCGGGCAGCGTCGAGGTGCCGCCCGAGGTCTGGAACGCCTCCATCCGGCCGAAGGGCTCGGGGAAGTCGAGCGACTCCAGCTCGGTCATCGACTCGACCTCGACCAGTCGGCCTTCGCGTATGACGCGCGCGCGCTCGACGTACTCGTTGATGAGACCTTCGACCGAGAAGACTATCTGGTAGTCGAGCGGCGGCCGTGGGTTTTGAGGCAGGCCGCCGACGCGTATGTGTATCTCGTCCAACTGCGCGAAGCGTGAGGCCCCGTGCGCGGCGAGCACGGAGACCATGCCGGGCGCGAGGCCGCAGTCGGGGATGACGTTGATGCCCGCCGCGCGCGCCTCCTCGTCCAGCGCCAGCTCGGCGTCCACGACCGCGTTGTTGCCGCCGAGGTCGCAGAAGTGCGTCCGCGCCTCGACGGCCGCGCGCGCGAGCTGAAGGTTGTGGAAGTACGTCACGCAGCTCAGCGCCGCGTCGTGCCCGCGCATCAGCCCGACGACGCGCGCGTGGTCTTCCACGTCAACCTGCTCGGCCCGGACGCGGCCGTCGCGCAGCGTCTCCGCCACGGCGCGCGCGCGCCCCACATCCACGTCCGCGACCGTCACCAGCTCGACGCCCGCGGAGTTGTGCGCGAGGTCGTAGGCCGCGCCGAGCCCCATCCGCCCGGCGCCGAGCACGAGCACTCTCATCCCTCAGCCCCCCGCACGCGCCTCAACGTTCGGCGCCCTCCGCGGCGGCGCGCGTGGTGCCGAACGCCGCGCCGCACACCCCTATGACGAGGCCGACGAGGAAGATGACGAAGCCGGTCAGCGTGCGGCCGTGCTGCTCGGGGTCGGCGCCCGTCAGCTTGTCCAGGAGCTGCCCGAAGGTCGCGTCGTGCGGGATGTAGAAGAGCCCGGCGGCGACGAGCAGGAACCCGACGGCCCCCACCTTCAGGAGCGGCGGCGTGCGCGCGCCGCGCCCGGCCTTCTGGCCGACGGCGCTGCGCGAGTAGCCGTAGGCGAGGTAGATCGCGAGCCCGATGGCGAGCCAGCCGATGAAGCGCCAGTAGGAGCCCTCGGGCAGGAAGTAGATCAGGGCGGCGCACGAGACCGCGCCGAGGATGGGCAGGAGGTACGGCCCGAACGGCACGCGGAACGGGCGCGGCCGGTCGGGGTCTTTCCGGCGCAGGACGATGACGCCGACGCAGACGAGGATGAAGGCGAAGAGCGTCCCGATGTTCGTCAGAGAGACCATCTCGTCGACGGTGGCGAAGCCGGCGATGCCGCCGACGAGCACGCCCGTGATGATGGTCGTCACGTGCGGCGTCTTGAACTTCGGGTGGACGGTGGCGAAGACGGGTGGGAGCAGGCCGTCGCGCGCCATCGAGAAGAAGATGCGCGGCTGGCCGAGCTGGAAGACGAGCAAGACGGCCGTGTGCGCGATGACCGAGCCGAAGGCGACGAGCGTCGAGGGCCACGTCACGCCCTTCGGGGCGGCGTGGTCGAGCGCCATCGTCAGCGGCTCGGCCTGCTCGTTGGCGAGCTTCTGGACGAGCTCGTTGTACGGGATGATGCCGGCGAAGACCGCGCCGACGACGACGTAGAGGATCGTGCAGACGACGAGCGACGCGATGATGCCGATGGGCAGATCGCGCGAGGGGTTCTTACA
>DASVQJ010000125.1:0-29172 GCA_036389235.1 Pyrinomonadaceae bacterium
CAGCCGGCGGGGGGGCGGGTGTCAGTCGCGTGGGTGTTGTTCGCCGTGGCGGGACTGGCCCTCTTCGCCTACTTCGTCTGGAAGGCGGGGCCGGCGGAGATTTGGGCGAACATCTCGCGGCTCGGCGTGGGCTTCCTGCTGGTGGTGGTGCTGGGCGGGACGCGCTTCGGGGTGCGCGCCGGGGCCTGGACGCTGTGCGTCGAGCCGCCGCACCGGCTCGGGGTGTTCGAGGCGTTCAAGGCGTTTCTGGTCGGCGACGCGGCGGGCAACGTCGTGCCGCTCGGCATCGTCGTGAGCGAGCCGATGAAGGCCGCGATGGCGAGCCGCCGCGGCGTCCCCTTCGCCGCCACCTTCTCGGCCATCGCCGTCGAGAACATCTTCTACATGCTCTCGGTCGCGCTCTTCATCCTGAGCGGCGCGGGGGCGCTCCTGCTCTCCTTCCGCCTGCCGAAGGTCTTGCGCTATTCGAGCTACGGCATCGTCGCGGGCGCGGTCCTGTTCATCGCCTTCGCCTTCTACGCGCTCCGGCGCGAGTGGCGGTTCTTCAGCGCGGCGCTGCGCTGGACGGCGGCGCGGGGCCTGGGGCGCAAGGCGCTTGAGCGCAGGCTGGCGCGCGTGGGCTCGTTCGAGGAGCGCATCTACGGCTTCTACGCGCGCAACCGGCGGCGCTTCCCCGGCATACTTATGTGCGAGGGCCTCTTCCACCTGCTCGGCGTGGCCGAAGGGTATCTCACCATCTGGCTCATCAACGGCGCGCGGCCGACCGCGCTCTCGGCCTTCCTCTTCGAGTCGGTCAACCGCATCATCACGGTCGTCTTCAAGTTCGTCCCGCTGCGCGCGGGCATCGACGAGCTGGGGACGGGGCGGCTGGCCGAGGTGCTCGCCTTCGGGATGGCCGCGGGCGTCACGCTCGCCATCGTGCGCAAGGCGCGCATGCTCTTCTGGATGGCGGCCGGCGTGGCGCTCCTGCTGGCGCGCGGCCTCTCCCTGCGCGGCGTCGCCGCCGAGGCCGAGCGCGCGCAGGCCGCCGCCCTGGGCGAGAAGGCGCGCCCCGACGCCGTCAACGAGTCCTGAAGCTTAAGGCCGAGTTTGGCGCACGCCGGGTTAACCACGGAGGCACAGAGACACAGCTAAAACAATTTGAGATTTCAAATTTCAAATTTCAAATCCTTAAAGACTCTGTGCGACCTCTGAGCCCTCTGTGCCTCTGTGGTTAAATCAACCGGCATTATGCTCAAGCAGGAGTTGAATAACCCCCGCCGCCCGGAGCGCTACGCCGTCGTGGCGCTTTTGGTGCTGGCGGCGGCGGGGTTCGGCCTGCGGGCGTGGGGCGTCTCGCAGGTGGGCTTGGCCGAGGACGAGGTCAACAAGCTCGAAGCGGTGCGCGCCTACGACCGCGGCGACTTCACCGAGAACGCAGAGCACCCGATGGTGATGAAGGCGCTCATCTACGCCTCAGTCCGCGCGGCCGACGCGTGGAACGCGCGCGGGGCGGGGGGCGACCGCCTCCGCCCGCTCGACGTGAGCGACGAGGCGGCCGTGCGCTTCCCCAACGTCCTCTTCGGCGCGCTCACGGTCTTCCCGGTCTTCCTCCTGACGGCCGCCTTCTTCCGCGCGCGCACGGGGCTCGTCGCCGCGGCGCTGTGGGCGACGGGCGTCGGCGCCGTCACCTACAACCGCGTGGCGAAGGAGGACACGCTGCTCGTCTTCTTCCTGCTCTTCGCGCTCTACTTCTACGTCCGCGCGAAGCAGGCGAGCGGGTTCGACCCCGCGGCCAAGAAGAAGAACTACATTTTGAGCGGCGTCTCGTGGGGCCTGATGTTCGCGTCGAAGTACTTCCCGCACTACTTCGGGCTGAACATGCTCTACCACAACCTCTTCCACGTCCGCGCGCGCGAGCCCGGCGAGGCGCGCGGCAACACGCCCGGCCTCTTCTACGTCGTCGTCTGCGCCACGTTCCTGCTGGCGAACCCGGCGGTGCTCTCGCCGAAGACGTGGGCCTACCTCTCCGCCTATTCGAGCGAGCAGTTGCTCACGCACCACGGCTACCTGATGGGCGAGACGCTCTACCACAACACGGTCTCGAAGGCGCCGTTCGGCGCGACGCCCGTCTACTTCTACCCGCTCTACCTGCTGACGAAGACGCCCGTGCCCGTCCTCGCGGCGTTCGCCGCGGGCCTGGTCGCGCTCTGGCGCCGGAGGCGCGAGCCGGGCGCGGCCTTCCTCCTCTTCATGCTCCTCTTCTGGCTCGCGCCCTACTCGCTGATGGGCGCGAAGTGGCTGCGCTACACGCTCTCGCTCATGCCCTTCGTCTACATGACGGCGGCGGTCGGCGTGGCGGCCCTGACGCGTCGGCTGGCAGGAGTGTTGCGGGCCGGGGGGAGTCCCGGGCTCGCGGCGTGGGCGTGCGCGGCCTCGCTCGCGCTCTTCGTGGGCGTGCCGGCGTGGGCGGCGGTCGCGGCGGCGCCGCACTACGCGCTCTACACGAACGCGCTCGCGCCGCGCCCGGCCGGCTACTACTTCCCGCACGACGAGCTGTACGACGACGGCCTGCGCGAAGCCATCAAGTACGTCGCCGGGCACGCGCCGCCCGGCGCCACCCTCGCGCACGAGACGCCCGGCGTCGTGCGCCACTACCTCGCGCGCTTCGGCCGCGAAGACCTGCGCCCGCAGGTCATCTCCGACCCGCACTTCGACGTGACGGGCTCGCCCGCGCCCGTCTACGCCATCCTCCAGCGCGGCCGCACCTACTTCGAGAACCGCGAAGAGCTGCAACGCGTCCGCGCCGACTTCGAGCCCGAGACGCGCATCGTCATCGACGGCGTCGTCGCCGCCGAAGTCTACTCGAAGAAGTAGACAGTAGTCGGTAGTCAGTAGACATTAGAAGAACAGAGACGGCGTGTCCGAACCTTCGGGTCGGGCGCGCCGCTTTGTCTTCCTACTGACTACTGACTACCGACTACTGTCTACTGTCTACTTCTCACTAAAACTGGTGCTCGTCCTCGACGGCCGCGGCGGCGGCCCCGGCGCGTCGGTCGTAGGCGCTGGTCTGCCAGTTGTCGGCGCGGGCGTGTTCGGGGAGCCAGGGCGGGAGCGGGATGAGCAGGTGGCAGGAGAGCCCGTTGGCGTAAGGCTCGTAGAGCCGGCGCAGCGAGCGCAGGCGGTCGTCGGCGTCCGCCCCCGCGCGCAGGGAGAGGCCCCAGCCCTCCAGCGCCGCGCGCAGGTGCGCCAGCTCCTCGTCCGTCATCCGCTCGCGTTCGAAGGAGACGGGGCGCGTCCCGAAAATTTGCGAGATGTCCACCAGCGCGTGGCGCGCCATGGCGAAGGTGAGCCGCGCCTGCCAGGCGTTCGCCCCGTCCACGCCCACCAACACGAGCGCGCAGGTGTCGAGCACGCACACGAGCGACGCGAGCCATGACTGGTTGTCGTGCTGCGAGCGGTAGTAACAGAGCACGGGGTAGGAGAGGTGGCTCTCCATCAAGTCCGCGGCCCAACGCTCCCAGTCTTTGAGCAGTTCGCCGACGCCTTCGAGGTGTCCGGCCTCGGCGTGCCGCCGCAGCAGCTCCGCGGCCGTCGGCGGCGTGCCCGCGCGCGCGTCGAGCATCGAGATGCTGACCTCGCGCCGCGAGAAGGATTGGTAGAGTACGGGCAGGTAGCCGATGACGGCCGCGAGGAAGCCGAAGCCCGTCCCCGCCTCCACGACGGCCAGTAACCGACCCGCGGCGTCGAGCGGGAACACGTCGCCGAAGCCGAGCGTGAAGAGGATGACGCCGCTCATGTAGAGGTACGTGCCGAAGCGCAGCGGCGGCCCCTCGTCCGGCGTGTGCAGCAGCGAGCCCGCGCCCCACTGCAACAGCCCGAAGGCCAGCATCAGCCCCACGGCCCACACGAGCAGCAGCAGGATGAGCGACAGCGGGCCGTAGAACGCGAGGTATCGGTCGCGCTTCTTCCCCGCCGGAACCCTCCGCGCGAGCCCCGCCACCGGCGCCCACGTCCCCAGGTAGAAAAGCCGCGTCAGGCGCAGGCGGCGCGAGACGCGGCGCGGCAGCACGATGGTCTCGAACGTGTCCCAGAGGATGACGACGACCACCAGGACGCCGACGACCGCGGCTAAGAGTTTCGGCATGTCAGTCTTGTCAGCGCCGCCCGCGCGGCCGGCCGGAAGTCGAAGGCCGTCGATGTCCGACTCCGCCGCGCTACTTCCTCTCGGCCTTCGCGGGCCTCGCGGCCGAACGGCCCGCGCCGTTGCTCCGGCCCGGGGCGTTGCTGCCGCCGTTCGGGTGCTTGAGCCAGGTCAGGTTGGGCGCCGACTGGCGGAGAATCTTGACGCCCTTGTCCAGCAGCTTGTCCAACTCCGCGTCCACCCTCTTCTTCAGCTTCTCGTCCTCGCCCTCGCGTGACCTCTTCGTGCCCTTCGCCCCGTCGCCGTTCGTCTCGGCCGCGCCCTTCGCGCCGTCGCCCTCCCGGCCGAGCGTCTCCCTCTGCGCCATCACGTCGCCGAGCCCGAGGCGGGCCATCACCCACCCGCCGTGCGTGACCTTGTGGTCGTCGTCGGGCGAGGCGTAGTAGCCGTACATGAGGTTCCCCTGCGGGTGGACGGTGAGGAAGAACGCGCCACCCGCGCTCGCCGCGTGGCGCGTCGAGAGCCACTCGCCGACGAAGTGCTTGCCCGACGCCGGCCGCGCGTAGGCCACGTAGTTGTCGTTCTTCGGGTTGTTCTTGCTGTCGATGCGGAGCATCCCGCGCGCCGGGTTGACCTCGACCTCCTCCTCGACGAACGGGCTGCCGCTCCCGCCGTAACCGAGGATGTAGCGCGAGCGCCACCTCCCGGAAAGCTCCCTGTAGGTCGGCCGCTTGAGGACGCGGTTGATCTTCATGCAGGCCCCGCGCACGGCGGTCGAGGGCGCGTCGGCCATGCGCTTGCCGTCGTACGAGATGAGGCTGACGCCCGCGAGGTCGGAGGGCAGCTTCATCTGCGTGCTCCGGTCGCAGACGATGAAGGTGCGCTCGCGCCCGAGCCTCCCCATGAAGAGCCCGCACTCGAAGAGCACGTTGTCGCGCGGCGACTTCTGCGTGTCGCCGCGGCTCTCGACCACGTCGTCCGGGGTGAGGACGAGGACGGCGAAGTCGTGCTTCTCCAACTCCGTCATCAACTCTTCGAGGTAGCCGCGCCCGAACTCGAACACGTCCTCGTCCCACATGACCGTGTCGGCGCAGCACTCCAGGCCCTCGCCGATGGCCCGTGCGACCTCGCGCCCTTCCGACGAAGAGCCGATGAATACCGAAGCTTGTGACATGAGGGGCCTCCTTTACCTGTGCCGTTTGGGTCGGGCCTTTTTAGAAGGCGCCGGGGGCGCCCCGCGGCCTCGGCCCGAGTTGTCGGCAGGCGCGCCCGGCGGTGGTTTGATTCTCGTGAGGCCGGCGAGGCGATCTCAAGCCGGCGAAGGTGCGCGGAAAAGATATGCGAGGCCGCGGGGGCTGTCAACAGCCCCCGGCCCCTTCAACTTTGGCCCGGCGGCGCCGGCTCCTCCGGGTGGAAGGTGGCGCGCCGCTTCCAGCGCCGGTAGAGGTCGAGCGAGAAGGCGAGCCAGAGGCCGCTGAAGAGGTAGGCGCCGAGGGTGTCGCTCGGCCAGTGCGCGCCGAGGTAGACGCGCGAGAGGCCGACGAGCAGCACGGGCAGCGCCGCCAGGCCGCACGCCACCCTGCGCGCCCGGGAGCCCTTCGGCAGCAGCGCGAAGGCGACGAAGAAGAGGAAGCCGAAGAAGCAGACGTAGAAGGTGACGTGCCCCGAAGGGAAGCTCTCGTGCGCCCACTCGCCGCTCACGCGGACGTGCTCCAGCGTCGGGCGCGGGCGCGCGACGACGTACTTGACCACGCGGTTGAGCGCCGACCCGCCGGCCGTGCTCAGCAGCAGCCCGAAGGCTTCCGACCGCCGCCGGGACGCGAAGAAGGCCGCGAAGGCCACGCCGAACACGGCCCACGAGGTGACCCCGTTGCCCGCGAGCGAGACGACGTGCATCAACGTCTCCACGCCCGGCACGGGGATCGACTGGACGGCGTTGGCGACGCGCACGTCCCAGGCGAAGTAGGCGTTGGCCTTCGCCAGCACGGCGAGGACGGCGAAGGCCGCGAGCCCCACCGCGTAGGCGTACTCGGCGCGCAGCAGCCGCCGCGTCTCGCGCCGCCGCTGCGGCGAGGCCGGCGCCTCCGGCTCCTGTTTCAAGACTTCGTCGCTCATCTGACCGCCGTTTCGGCCCGCGCCCGCGCGCCCAAGCTGTTATAATCTTCCGCGTCCACTCCCGAAAACATAGACGAGACCGGGGCGCGCGGCAAGCCGCCGCGCCCGGAGAGCCGGGGGGTTTTAAGCCTTGCTGAGAGTCGAGTACAGGGACGGGCTCTACCTGCCCGACCTCGATCTGTGGTTCGACGCCGACCGCCCGCGCGAGCGCTGCGTCATCTCGCACGCGCACTCCGACCACATCGCCGAGCACCGACGGATCGTCGCCACGCCCGAGACGGCGCGCCTCTTCCGGCACCGCCGCGGCGAGGCGGAGGTCGAGGCGTTAGCTTACGGCGAGCGGCGCGACTACGGCCGCTACGCCCTGACGATGTACCCGGCCGGCCACTGCCTCGGCTCGGCGCAGATACTCGTCGAGGCCGGCGGCGAGCGGCTCGTCTACACGGGCGACATCAAGCTGCGGCCCAACGTCGCGGCCGAGCAGGCGGTCGTCGTCCCCTGCGACACGCTCGTCATGGAGTCCACCTTCGGCGACCCGCAGTACCGCTTCCCGCCCGACGTGGCGACCTACGACCGCCTCTACGCCGCCTGCGACCGCGCGCTCTCGGACGGCGCCGTGCCCGTCGTCCTGGCGTACGCGCTGGGGAAGAGTCAGGAGGCGCTTGAGTTGCTGTTGAGGCGCGGCTACCGCGTCAGCCTGCACGGGGCGGTCTACAACGTCTCGGAGATTTACCGCGAGTGCGGCGTGGAGTTCTCGGGCGGGTACGAGCGTTACGAGCGCGGCAACGTCGAGGGGCGCGTGCTCATCACCCCGCCGGGCTGCCGCCGCCAGCCGATGATTCTGAACATCCCGCGCCGCTACCTCATCATGCTCACCGGCTGGGCCGTGAGCAAGAGCGCGCCCTACATGTACAAGGGCGTAGACCTCGTGCTGCCGCTCTCCGACCACGCCGACTACGACGACCTCGTCCGCCTCGCCCGCGAGTCCGGCGCGCAGAGAATCATCACCATGCACGGCGCGAAGAAGTTCGCCGGCCTGCTCCGCGAACTCGGCCTCAACGCCGAACACCTCGCGCAACACCCCTCCCAACAGAAGGCGACGAAGGGGTCGACGAAGAGGGCCGCGGCCGGCGTGGAGCGAAAACTGTTCGAGTGAAGGCGTGACGCCGCCCTTAACCCTTGAACTTCTCCTCGCAGATGAGTTCGACGGCGCGCTCGATGTTCTCGTCGAGGCCCATGAGGCAGCGGACGATGCGGGCGGGGAGGCGGAGGGTGACGACCTGATACTCCTCGGTCGTCGTCTTCGGGTCGGAGAGCGCGCGCCGGAGCGCGTCCATGATGTCGCGGTAGTCGGCCGGCTTCGAGAGGTACTGCTGGACGCCCAAGCGCTCGCACTGCCGGCGGGTCTCGTCGCTCGTCTCGCCGGTGACGACGACGACGGGGACGTTGGCGTTGAGGCCGCGAATCGTCTGGAGCGTCTGGACGCCGTGCATCTCTGGGAGCGTCATGTCGAGGACGACGGCGTCCGCCCCGTTGTCCTCGAAGAGCGCGACGCCCTCCTCGCCCGTGTAAGCCTTCGAGACCGCGTAGCCCTCCTTCGCGAGCGCCTGCTCGTACAGGGCCGCCAGGTCTTCCTGATCTTCGATCACCAGCACGCGCTGCCCGCCCATAAGGTCACACTCCCCCTTGCAAAGTTCGGCGCCTGGCACTATAGAATTGCGCCCACGCGCGAAGCAAAAACCACAGTTTCGACAAGATGTCAGGCCGTAGCCGGATTATAGCAGAAGAGTCACATGACCCAGCCCATCGCCACAGTCCTCGTCCTCCTGCTCATCGCGCTCGTGCTGTTCGCGACCGAACGGATCCCCATCGACATCGTCACCATCCTCCTCGTCATCGGGCTGGTGCTGACGGGGACGCTCAACGTCTCGGAGGCGTTCGCGGGCTTCGGCAACGACATCGTCATCACCATCGCCGGCCTCTTCGTCCTGACCGGCGGGCTGGTGAAGACGGGCGTCGTGGACCTCGTCGGCCGGCGCCTGCACCGCATCGCGGGCGGCAACGAGTTCAAGCTCACCGCGCTCGTCATGTTCACGGCCGCCGGCTGCGCCTCCGTGATGAAGAACACGACGACGACGGCGATGTTCGTCCCCGTCGTCTTAGGGATCGCGCAGCGCGCGCGCGTCCAGCCGTCGAAGCTCTTGATGCCCCTGGCCTTCGGCGCCATCCTCGGCGGCACCTGCACGCTCATCGGCACCTCGACCAACCTCGCCGTCTCCGGCGCGCTCGCCAAGCTCGGCGGGAATCAGGAGCTGCTCCGGCAGTTCGACATCGGCCCGCAGCCGCTCGCGCCCTTCACGATGTTCGAGCTGACGCCGGTCGGCATCGCCATCGTCGTCGTCGGCATGCTCTACATGCTCCTGCTCGGCCTGAGGCTGCTGCCCGCGCGCGGGTCGGCCGACTCGCTGGTCGAGCAGTACGGGATGCGGCAGTACATCTCGGAGGTGGTCGTCGTCGAGGGCTCGCCGCTCGCGGGGAGGACGCTGGAGGAGGGGAACCTCTCGGAGATGCTCGACCTCACCGTCATCGGCATCATCCGCGGCACGCAGGGGCGCCTGCCCCCGCGCGGCGAGGAGGTCTTGCAGGAGGGCGACCTGCTGCTCGTGCAGGGCCGGATGGAGGACATCCTCCGCGTCAAGGAGGAGGCCGGCATCGAGATCCGCCCCGACTTCGAGCTACAGTCCCACGACCTCGAAGGCGGCGACGTGGAACTCTTCGAGGTGATGGTCTTGCGCGGCTCGGAGATGACGAACCGGACGCTCCGCAGCCTCAACTTCCGCGACCGCTACGACCTGACGGTGCTCGCCATCAACCGGCACGGGATGGCGCTGTTGACGAAGCTCTCGACCGTCACGCTCCGCTTCGGCGACGTGCTGCTCGTGCGCGGGACGAAGGACAGCGTCGAGCGCCTGACCTCGGACGGCCACGTCCTCCTGCTCGAAGAGGGGGACTCGCAGGGGCAGCGCGAGCGCGCGGGCAAGCGCGTGTGGGCGGTCGGGGCCTTCCTCGTCTTCCTCTCCTTCTCGGTGCTGCACCTGCCGCGGGTGCCGCTCGCCGTCGCCGTGCTCTTCGGCGTGCTCATCCTGCTCGCCTCGCGCGCCCTGCACCTGCGCGAGGTCTACGACCTCATCGACTGGCGCCTCATCGTCCTCATCGCGGGGATGATCAGCTTCGGCACGGCGATGGAGAAGACGAAGGCCGACCAGTACCTCGCCGACATGATCGTCAGCAACTTCCAGTCTTACGGCGGGCTCGCCGTCCTCGCCGGCTTCTTCGCGCTGACGGTGGCGCTCACGCAGCCGATGTCGAACCAGGCGGCCGCGCTCGTCGTCCTCCCCATCGCGGTCAAGACGGCGCTCGCGCTCGGCCTCAACCCGCGCTCCTTCGCCGTCGCCGTCACCTACGCCGCCTCCTGCTCGTTTTTGACCCCGCTGGAGCCGGCCTGCGTCCTCATCTACACGCCCGGCCGCTACCGCTTCCTCGACTTCGTCAAGGTCGGCTCGATCCTGACGATAGCCGTCTTCGCCATCGTCATGCTCCTCGTCCCGTACTTCTGGCCTCTGAAGTGAGCGGTGAGCGGTGAGCGGTGAGCGGTGTTGCAATCCCGCGACCGCCCGATTGTGTTTCACCGCTCACCGCTCACCGCTCGCCGCTCACCCCACTGCGGCCTTGCGTCCGGGGGCGTAGATTCTTATAATTCGCGGGCTTTGAAAAGCGGGCCGGGGTGTAGGGAATCCGGCGGCCTCGCAAAGTTTTTCGGGCACTCCTTTAAACAGACACAGACGAAGATGGCAACAATCACCAACTGGAGAGAGAGGCGACGTGTCGCTGGCGCCGGGCGCACGACTCCCCTTCGCACAATCGCTTCCGGGCTGGTTCAGATTGCGCGCGCGGCCTTCGCGGAGCCCTACCAGCTCTCCGTCGAGCGCCGCGCCGTCGGACTCAAGCGCCTCCCGCGCGAGATGGACGGGCTCCGTATCGTCCAACTCTCGGACATCCACCACAGCCCTTTTACGGGCCGCGAGCAGGTCGAGCGCGCCGTCCAGGTCGCCAACAGCCTCCAGCCCGACATCATCGCCCTGACCGGCGACTACGTCTCCCACGAGCGCGAGTACGTCCAGCCCTGCGCCGAGATGCTGGGCAAACTCAGGGCGCGGCGCGGCGTCTACGCCTGCCTCGGCAACCACGACAACTGGGTCGACGCGGACCTCGTCACAGACCTCTTCACCCTCGCGGGCATCCGCGTGCTCAACAACGAGGGGCTCCGCTTCGAAGACCGCGGCGCCTCCTTCTGGCTCGCGGGCGTGCAGGACACGATGGTCGGGCTGGAAGACCTGCCGCTCGCGCTCGCCGGCTCCTCGGCCGACGAGATGAAGCTGCTGCTGGCGCACAACCCCGTGATTTTGCGCCGCGCCGCCCGCGCCGGGGTAGACCTCGTGCTCTCCGGCCACACGCACGGCGGCCAGGTCAACTGGCGCCCCGAGCGCTCGGCCTCGGGCCGCGTCCGCCGCCGCATCCTGCGCGGCCTCGGGCGCCGCGGCGAGACGCAGATTTACGTCACGCGCGGCCTCGGCACGGTCGTCCTGCCCGTCCGCTACGGCTGCCTGCCCGAAGTCTCTTTGCTGACGCTGCGCCGCGCGGACTAGGGAAAAGTGATGAGTGATGAGTGATGAGTGATGAGTAAAGGCTCAACTCATCACTCATCACTCGTCACTCATCACTTTTTAAATGGCTTCGAAAGTCGTCACCATCCCGAACATCCTGACCGTGATCCGGATGGCGCTCATCCCGGTCTTCGTGGGCGCGCTCTATTACCAGAGGTTCGGGTGGGCTCTGGCCGTCTTCGTCGTGGCGGGCGTGACCGACGGGCTCGACGGACTCTTCGCGCGCAGGTTTAACCAGTACTCGCCGCTCGGGCAGATTCTCGACCCCATCGCCGACAAACTCCTCCTCGTCACTTCGTTTATAACCCTCTCGATGCCGTCGATTATGGCGCCGGAGGCGCTCGTCCAGCCGCACCCGCGCCACCTGCCCGTCCCCTTCTGGGTGACGGCGGCCGTCATCAGCCGCGACGTGTTCATCATCGTCGGCGCCGCGACCATCAACGTCGTCACGGGTTTTCGCGGGTTCCGCCCCTCCTGGCTCGGCAAGGCCAACACGACCGTACAGATCGTGTCGGTCGTCCTCGTCCTCATCGCCGCGAGCTTCCCGCCGCTGCGCGGATACCTTCCGACCGTCTACACGACCGTCTTCGCCTTCGCCGTCATCTCCGGCGCGCACTACGTCTTCTGGACTTCCAAACTGCTGAACGAAGACCGGCAGCAGCGCGAGTCGGCGGGCTGACCGCGTTAATCCGTTAATTTGCAACAGTTTGCGCCGGGCAACGCGCGGAGGGCGGACTGCTACTAAAAGTTGACAAGAAGGGACTCAGGTATTATATTAGCGGCGCATTCAAGGTCGCCGGGGCGCCCGGAGGGCTGACGTTTCAAAGCCCTTGTCAGGCGCAAAGGGCCACGGCAGGCAACTGACTGCGGCACGCGGCCGGGAGCCCACGCGGAAGGTTTGAGCGCGGGGCTCGCGCGGCTAGAAAATCGGGAGAGGCAGAAAACATGAGCAAGATCATCGGTATCGATTTGGGCACGACCAACTCCGTCGTGGCCGTGATGGAAGGCGGCGAGCCGACTGTCATCACCAACTCCGAGGGCGGCCGGACGACCCCCTCGGTCGTGGCCTTCACGAAGGACGGCAACCGCCTGGTCGGCCAGGTCGCCAAGCGCCAGGCCGTCACCAACCCCGAGAACACCGTCTACTCGATCAAGCGCTTCATGGGGCGGCGCTTCGACGAGGTCTCGGAGGAGAAGAAGCAGGTGCCCTACGTCGTCAAGTCCGCGGGCAACGACGTGCGCATCGGCGCGGGCGGCAAGGAGTGGTCGCCGCCGGAGATTTCGGCGATGGTGCTCCAGAAGCTGAAGCAGGCGGCGGAAGACTACCTCGGCCAGAAGGTCGAGAAGGCGGTCATCACGGTGCCGGCCTACTTCAACGACTCGCAGCGGCAGGCGACGAAGGACGCGGGGCGCATCGCCGGCCTCGAAGTGATGCGCATCGTCAACGAGCCGACCGCGGCGGCGCTCGCCTACGGGCTCGACAAGAAGAAGGACGAGACCATCGCGGTCTTCGACTTCGGCGGCGGCACGTTCGACATCTCGATCCTCGAAGTGGGCGAGGGCGTCGTCGAGGTCAAATCGACGAACGGCGACACGCACCTCGGCGGCGACGACATCGACGAGGCGCTCATCAAGTGGATCATCGAGGAGTTCAGGAAGGACCAGGGCATCGACCTCTCGAACGACAAGATGGCCCTCCAGCGCCTGAAGGAGGCGGCCGAGAAGGCGAAGATCGAGCTCTCCTCGACGATGGAGTCGGAGATCAACCTGCCCTTCATCACGGCCGACGCCTCCGGGCCGAAGCACCTCGTGATGAAGCTGACGCGCTCGCGCTTCGAGCAGCTGATCGACCCCATCCTGAAGCGGCTGATGCCGCCGGTCGAGCAGGCGATTAAGGACGCGGGCGTGGACGCGCAGAAGATCGACGAGGTCGTCCTCGTCGGCGGCTCGACGCGCATCCCGAAGGTGCAGGAGATCGTCAAGGGCTTCTTCGGCAAGGAGCCGAACAAGAGCGTGAACCCGGACGAGGTCGTCGCCGTCGGCGCGGCCGTGCAGGCCGGCGTGCTCTCGGGCGAGAAGACGGACATCCTGCTGCTCGACGTGACGCCGCTCAGCCTCGGCATCGAGACGCTCGGCGGGGTGAACACCATCCTCATCCAGCGCAACACGACCATCCCGACGCGCAAGTCGGAAATCTTCTCGACGGCGTCGGACAACCAGACTTCGGTCGAAGTCCACGTGCTCCAGGGCGAGCGCCCGATGGCGGCCGACAACCGCACGCTGGGCAAGTTCCACCTCGTCGGCATCCCGCCCGCCCCGCGCGGCATGCCGCAGGTCGAGGTGACGTTCGACATCGACGCCAACGGCATCGTCAACGTCTCGGCGAAGGACATGGGGACGGGGCGCGAGCAGAAGATCACGATCACGGCCTCCTCGGGCCTCTCGAAGGACGAGATCGACAAGATGATGCGCGACGCCGAGTCGCACTCGGCCGAGGACGCCAAGAAGCGCGAGGAGGTCGAGGCGCGCAACCGGCTCGACGGCCTCGTCTTCCAGATCGAGAAGACCTTCGGCGAGAACAAGGAGAAGCTCGACGGCGCGACCGTCTCGCAGGTCGAGACGGCCATCGCCGACTCGAAGAAGGCGCTCGAAGAGGGCGGCACCGACCGGCTCAACAACGCCTTCACGAACCTCCAGACCGCCTCGCACAAGCTGGCCGAGGCGCTCTACCAGGGCGGCGCCGCCTCTTCCGCGGCGGGCGGCGGCGAAGAGCAGGCCAACGCGGCGGGCGCGTCCACCGGCGCGGCCGGCGGCGGCCAGACCTCGTCGGGCGGCGGCGGCGACGACAACGTCATCGACGCCGAGTACGTGGACGTGGACGAAAACAAGTAAGCGGTAAGCGGTGAGCAGTGAGCAGTTGGCGGGTTAGGCGCGGACGACGCGTCTTAACTGCTCACTGCTCACTGCTCACCGCTCACTTTCTCATGGCAAAAGAAGACTTCTATCAGGTTCTGGGCATCAAGCGGGACGCGAAGCCGGAGGAGATTAAGAAGGCTTACCGCCGGCTCGCGCGCAAGTACCACCCGGACGTGAACCCGGGCGACAAGTCGGCCGAGGAGCGCTTCAAGAAGATCACGGAGGCGCACGAGGTGCTCTCCGACGAGAAGAAGCGCAAGGTCTACGACCGCTTCGGCTCCTACTCCGACCAGCTCGCCGACGCCGCCGCGCGCGGGGCGGCCGGGCCGGGCGGCGGGGCCGCGGGCGCGCGGGGCGGCGGCGTGCCCTTCGACTTCGCGGGCTTCGACTGGGGCAACACGACGACCTCTTCGTCGGCGGGCGGCGGCTCTTCGTTCCGGGACATCTTCTCGGAGCTGTTCGGCGGCGGGAAGGCCGAGAAGGAGCCGCCGCGGCCGATGCCGCAGAAGGGCGCCGACATCGAGATGCCGCTCGCGCTCTCGTTCGAGGAGGCGGTGACGGGCCTGACGACGAACATCACGGTCAACCGCACCGAGCAGTGCCCGCGCTGCCAGGGGGCGGGCGACACCGGCGGCAACCCCGTCGCCTGCACGACCTGCCACGGCACGGGGCAGGTGCAGAGGGCGGGCGGGCGCATGCGCTTCGCGCAGGAGTGCCCCGACTGCGGCGGCGCCGGCAAACGCCGCCCGCCGTGCGCGCTCTGCAACGGCAAGGGCACGGTGCCGAAGGCCGAGACGGTGAAGGTCAGGATTCCGGCGGGCGTGGACACGGGCTCGCGCGTCCGCATCCCGGGCAAGGGCGAGGGCGGGCGGATGGGCGCGCCGGCGGGCGACCTCTTCATCATCACGAACGTCGGCAAGCACAGGCACTTCACGCGCAAGGGCGACAACATCTACGTCAAGGTGCCGGTGACGATTGCCGAGGCCGCCCTGGGCGCGAAGATCGAGGTGCCGACCATCGAGGGCAAGGCGCAGCTCAAGATTCCCGCGGGGACGCAGTCGGGCGCGCAGTTCCGCATGCGCGAGCGCGGCATCCCCTCCCTGCGCAACCCCCAGGCGCGCGGCGACCAGTTCGTCGAAGTCCAGGTCACCTTCCCCAAGGTGATCTCCGAAGAGACCAAGGAACTCCTCCGCCGCTACGCGCAGCTCAACCCCGAGAACCCGCGCGTGGCGATGGGACTTGAGTAGGTGTTAGATGTCAGATGCCAGATGTCGGTTAAGGCCGGCGTCTTCTTCTAACATCTGACATCTAGCATCCGACATCTGCTTTATGAAAAGGCGAAAGGGCGGGACGTACACGATCAGCGCGGTGGCGACTCAGTACGAGATTCACCCGCAGACGTTGAGGCTGTACGAGCGCGAGGGGTTGTTGAAGCCTTCGCGGTCGGAGGGGAACACGCGCCTCTACACGGACTCCGACCTCGAACGGCTGGAGGTCATCCTGAGTCTGACGCGCGACCTGGGCGTCAACCTCGCGGGCGTCGAGATCATCCTGAACATGCGCGAGAAGATGGACGCGATGCAGCGGGAGTTCGAGCGCTTCTTCTCGTACCTGCAAGCGCACACGGATGAGTTCTCGCACCTGACGGAGCCGCCGCCGGAGGCGGGCGCGCTCGTCCCGGCGTCGCGGGCGGCCGTGCTCCGGCGACGCGCGCAGACGAATCCGCGCGGCTGAAGATAAACTTAGGCGTGGGGGAAGGGGCGGGGCTCTGTTTGAGGAACCCCGCCCCTTCTTTGCGGGGTGAGTCGTGCAAAGGTAAATGACGCGCGCGCCGGAAACGTTTCGCGCCATGCAAAAAATTTTTCAGCCGGGATTGGGCGAACGGGCGCCCCGCCGAGATGCTACAATGCGCGCTCGCCGCAAGAACCCGCCGGGACGGCGCGCGGCGGCAGCTACCGACCAGCCCTCCGGGTGAGACGCAGGCGATGACGCCCGAGCGACTTCAGCAGATCAGACAAATCTACGAGCGCGCGATGGGACTCGCGCCGGCGCGCAGGGCCGCGTACCTCGCGGGCGCCTGCGCGGGCGACGAGGAGCTGCGCCGCGAAGTGAACGCGCTCGTCCGGGCGGGCGGGCGGCCCGCGGCGCCGGACGCGCCGGACTCGCCCGCCAAGACGCGCCCGCGCAGGCCCGGCGCGTCGAAGTCTTCCGCGTCGAAGCCCTCCGCGAAGTCATCCCCGCGCAAGCGCGGCGAGCAGAAGACGCCGCTCGAAGTCGTGCCCGGCCGCACCACGCTCGGCGCCTACCGCGTCCTTGAGAAGATCGGCGCGGGCGGGATGGGCACGGTCTACCTGGCGAAGGACGCGCGCCTCGGCCGCCGCGTCGCCTTAAAACTCCTGCCCGCGCACTTCGCGCGCGACGGGGAGCTCGTGCGCCGCTTCGAGCAGGAGGCGCGCGCCGCCTCCGCCTTAAACCACCCGAACATCATCACCGTCCACGAGATCGGCGAGGAGCGCGGGCGCCTCTTCATCGTCACGGAGTTCGTCGAGGGGAAGACCCTGCGCGAGCGGATGTGGGAGGGGCGCTTCCCCGTCGCCGAGGCGCTCGACGTGTGCGCGCAGGCGGCCGGGGCGCTCCAGAAGGCGCACGCGGCCGGCGTCATCCACCGCGACGTGAAGCCCGAGAACGTCATGCTCGACGAGGAGGGGCACGTCAAGGTGCTCGACTTCGGCATCGCCAAGCAGGTCGCCTCCGCCCCTTCCGTGGACACCGAGGCGCCGACGAGCGCGCGCGTCAACACGGCCTCGGGCGTCGTGCTGGGGACGACCGCCTACATGTCGCCCGAGCAGGTGCGCGGGCAGGAACTCGACGGCCGCTCGGACGTGTGGAGCCTCGGGTGCGTGCTCTACGAGATGCTGACGGGGCGCGCGCCGTTCGAGGAGAAGAACTTCGGAGACCTCGTCGTCGCCATCCTGCACGGCGACCCGCCGTCGCTGACAGACCTCGCGCCCGGGCTCCCCGCGGACGTGGCCGTGCTCGTCGCGCGCGCCCTCGCCAAGCGCCGCGAAGACCGCTTCTCGTCGGCGAAGGAGTTCCGCGAAGAGCTGAAGCGCGTCGCGCGCCTGCTCGACCTTCGCGCCGACACGCTGCAATCACCCGCGGCCGCGGCGACCGCCCCCGCGCAGAGTTACAGGGTCGAAAGCCCGCCGGCCCCCGCGCCCGCGCCGGGCGTCGCCGGGCGCAAGTACCAGACGACCGAGCAGCGCAGGCAGTTGACCGTCCTCTACGCAGACCTCGCGGGGCTCGCGGCGCACACCGAAGGGATGGACGCCGAGGACGTGGGCGAGCTGATGTCGGCGCTCTGGCCGCTCGTGGATTCGGTCGTCGAGGCGCACGGCGGCGAGGTGACCAAGCGCGTCGGCGAGACCTTCGTCGCGCTCTGGGGCGCGCGCGGCGCGCGCGAGGACGACCCCGAGCGCGCCGTCCGCGCCGCGCTCGACATGCAGTCGGCCCTCTTCGCCTTCGCCGCCAAGGGGAAGTCGCTCGGCGTCGCCGTGAAGGGCGAGGAGGGGGAGGAGGCGCGGCTCATGCGCGCGGGCGTGAGCACGGGGCTCGTGCTGCTGGGCGAGGTCGGGGCGACGGGCGAGCTGACCGTGACGGGCGACCCCGTGCGGCTCGCCTCGCGCTTGCAGCAGGAGGCGCCCGTCGGCGGCGTCCTCATCTCGCACGACACCTACCGACACGTCCGCGGCGTCTTCGACGTGCTCCCGCCCGGCACCATCCGGACCGGCGGGCGGTCGGAGCCCGTCCAGTTCTACAACGTCCAGCGCGCCAAGCGCCGCGCCTTCCGCGTGCAGACGCGCGGCGTCGAGGGCGTCGAGACGCGCATGGTCGGGCGCAAGGCCGAGCTGCGGCGGCTGACCGACACGCTCGAATCGGTCTTCGAGGACGGCGAGCTCCAGGTCGTCACCGTGCTCGCCGACGCCGGCCTCGGCAAGTCGCGGCTGCTCTACGAGTTCAGCAACTGGGTCGAACTCCTCCCCGACGTCTGGTACGTCTTCAACGCGCGCGCGGGCGAGTCCGACCAGGGCCTCCCCTACTCGGTCGTGCGCGACCTCTTCTCGTTCCGCTTCGAGATACAGGACAGCGACACGGCGGCGGTCGCGCGCGAGAAGCTGGAGCGCGGCATGCTCTCGATGTGCAAGGGCGCGCCCGAGTCGGAGGTGCTGATGCGCGCGCACTTCATCGGGCAGCTCATCGGCTTCGACTACTCTTCGAGCCCGCACGTCTCGGGCATCCGCGACGACGCGCGCCAGGTGCGCGACCGCGCCTTCCGCTACGCCGCGCAGTTCTTCTCCGACGTGTCGCGCGAGCTGCCCACGCTGCTCTACTTCGACGACATACACTGGGCCGACGACGGCTCGCTCGACTTCATCGACTACCTCGCGCTCCACTGCGCGCACGACCACGTCATGCTCCTCTGCCTCGCGCGGCCGTCGCTGCTCGAACGGCGGCCCGCCTGGGGCGAGGGGCGCGAGCGCCACACGCGGCTCACCCTCCAGCCCCTCTCGAAGAAGGAGAGCCGCCAGCTCGTCGAGGAAATCTTACGCCACGCGCAGGGCGTCCCCGCCGAGCTGCGCGAGTTGGTCGTCGGCGGCGCGGAGGGGAACCCCTTCTACGTCGAAGAGCTGATTAAGATGCTCATCGACCAGCGCGTCATCGTGACGGGCGCCGACGTGTGGAGCGTGGACGCGACGCGGCTCGGAGAGGTGCAGGTGCCGCCGACTTTGACGGGCGTGCTTCAGGCCCGCCTCGACCGGCTGACGGCGGAGGAGAAGACCGTCCTCCAGCGCGCGTCCGTCATCGGCCGCGTCTTCTGGGACGGCGCCGTCGAGCACCTCGGGGCGGGCGTCACCGCCCCCGTCCGCCGCGTGACGACGCGCGAGCCCTTCTCGCGCGGGCACGTCCCGGCGGACGACGTGGACGTGGGCCGCGTGCTCGAATCGCTCCGCGGCAAGGAGCTCATCTACCGGCGCGAGGCCGCCGCCTTCGCCGGCACGGGCGAGTACACGTTCAAGCACGCGCTCCTGCGCGACGTGACCTACGAGAGCGTCCTGAAGCGCGAGCGGCGCGAGTACCACCGCCGCGCCGCCGACTGGCTGGCGCGCCACAGCGGCGGGCGCGTCGGCGAGTACGCCGGCCTCATCGCCGAGCACTTCGAGCGCGCGGGCGCGCCCGCGGACGCCGCCGAGTGGCACGGACGCGCCGGCCGCCAGGCGCGCGAGACCTACGCGCCCGAGACGGCCATCCGCTACTACCGCAAGGCGCTCGGCTTCCTTAACTCGGGCGGCGCCGTCACGGAGCCCGAGGACGAGCTGGCGCCCAACGCCCTGCGGCTGGAGTGGTACGAGGGCCTGGGCGAAGTCCTGCGCGTGCAGGCGCGCTACTCCGAGGCCGTCGAGGCTTACCGGGAGATGCGCGCCGCGGCCGAGGCTTTGCAGGCGACGCCCGCGCAGGCGCGCGCCTGGAACGAGATCGCGCTCGTGCAGAGCAGCCAGGGCGACAACCGCGCCTGCTTCGAGAGCACGCAGCGCGCCGAGATGCTCGCGCGCGCGGCCGGCGAGGAGAGCCCCGCGGCGGGGGCGGAGCTGGCGCGCGCGCTCAACCTGCAAAGCCAGGTCTGCTCGCGGCTCGGCGACGCGCGCGCGGCGATGATGCTGGCCGACCGCGCGCTCGCGCTCGTGGACAAGCTCGGCGACGAGGGGCGGCGCGTGCGCGCCGAGTGCCTGAAGTCTCTGGGGATGGCCTACCACATGCTCGGGCAGTTCGAGCAGGCCGAGGAGTTCAAGTCGCTCTCGCTGGGGCTATACCGCGAGCTGGGCGACCGCCGCTACGTCGGCAACCTGCTCAACAGCCTGGGCGAGACGGCGCGGCTGCGCGGCGACTACCCGAAGGCCCACGCGCGCTACAGCGAGGCGCTCCAGATCGCGCGCGAGATCGGCAACCGCAACGGCGAGATACTCTACCTCTCGAACCTCGGCGCCGCGCGCAACGGGCTCGGCGAGTACGAGGAGGCCGAGTCAGACCTGCGCCAGGCGATAGAGATGGCGACGGCGGCCGGCTACGTCGGGCTGTCGGAGAACTACCGCTTCCTGGCCGAGGCGCTGCTCGGGCGCGGGCGGCTCGCGGAGGCGAGGGAGGCGGCGCTGCGCGCGCTCGAACTCGGGCGCGAGATCGAGAACCACGAGCACCTCGCCGAAGCGTGGCGCGTGCTCGGACTCGTCGCCTCAAGCTCGAAGTCCCCAATCGAAGTTGACGGCGAGACGCGCGACCCCGCCTCCTGCTTCTCGCAGAGCCTCTCCATCTTCGCGCGCATCCAGATGGAGGCCGAGCGCGCGCGGACGCTGCGCGACTGGGCGCGCCACGAGCTGGCCCAGGGCGACCCCGAGCGCGGCCGCCAGCTACTCGCCGAGGCGCGCGACTCCTTCCGACGCCTCCGCATGGAGCTCGAACTCGAACGCACGGCCGACGAAGCCTGACGCCGCCGCGCCCTTAAGCCTCCGGCGGTTCCCGCCTTCAGCGCGGGCGCGACGCGCCGAGCCTGTCTTCGACGACGAAGGCTTCGGGCCGGGCCGCGCCCTTCGTGCCGCCGACGACGAAGACCGTGTAGAGCCCTCCGGCCTCGACGCTCTGCCCCGGCACGTTCAGCGTCGTGATGTTCTCGCCGGCCCGCCGCACCTCCAGACCCGAGGCGACCGGCTCGGCCTCCGCGTAGGCGGTCGCGGCGCCGAACCCGGCGCCCTTCACCAGCGGCTCCGCGCGGCCCGGCGCGTAGAGGTCAACCTCGTCCAGGTCGGGCGACGCGTTGAAGACGCGCACCCTCGCCCTGCCCGCGGCCGGGGCCTTGAACTCGTCCGCCAGAGAGTGCAGCTCGGCGGCGGCGGCCTTCGACAAGAGCCCGGAGGCGCGCGCCGGGACGGCGACGATGGTGTGGTGGCCGCCGGCGCCGAAAGACTCCTTCTCCTCGGCCAAAGGCTCGGCCGTCTCCTGCCCCGACAGGCGCAGGCGGTAGACGCCGCCCGCGCCCGGCAGCTCGACGTAGGCGGTCGCCGTCTTGTAGGCGGCGCCGTCGAACGCCTTGCCGTCCCCTGCGAAGAGGTCAACGGCCGCCAGCCCCGGCACGGCGTGGACGAAGCGCACCAGCGCGTTCTTGCGCGCCGCGACCTCGCCCGCGGGCGGCGCGGTCGTCGTGCCCGCCTCCGTCCTGGTCGTGACCGGAAGGTTCTCTTCAGACCCGGCGCCGGCGCAGGCCGCCCCCAACAGAAGCAGCAGTGCCGGAGCCAGCCCTTTGAGCGCGAACCGCGCGCGGAGTCTGTTCATGGAAAGACGCCCCCCTCGTGTCTAAAAAAATACGGACTGTACCGTTTCGAATTCCGTAGGAATCCGCCCCGACCACCAGAGCAAAAGGTAAGCCAGCCGCACTTACGCGCGCAGTAAGAGGACGGGCCGCGACGCGTCCCGCGCGCAGGGCATTCACCCGCCGCAGGGTACGCTTGTTGCATCAACACGGCCGACACTTGAAAGGGAGAATAAATCGTACGCAAGGGGCGGCGTTGTGAACGGCGGGGCGCGGTCGCGGTGTCTTGAAGGAGAAGGATGACGGAAGGCGAGAACGAATTCGTGCTCGACTCCGGGCGCGCGCGCGGCACCCCGGAGTCGCCCGCCAACGACGCCGACGGCGAACTGCCGAGTGAAGAGGTTTCTGTCGGGAGCGCGGACACGGGCGCCGCGCGCGCCGACTCGGGCGAGTCAGGCGGGGGCGGCGGGCGAAGCCATGCCGCGCCGCGCAGCTAACCAATCGCGCCCGGCCTTCGTCTCTCTCCGGCCGGGTCTCACTTAAACATCAGACATCAGACAAAGGGGGAAGTGAATGGCTAAGACCATAGTTGGACTGTTCGACGAGTACCGTGAGGCGCAGCGCGCCGTGGTCGAGTTGGTCGAGAGCGGCATCTCGCGCGAGGACATCGGCATCACCTCGCGCGACTACACAGGCTACGAGGGCTCGGACTCACACCGTGAGGATTCATCCCGCGACGACGAGGGCGTCGGCGACAAGATCGGCAACTTCTTCTCGCGCCTCTTCGGCGACGACGACGAGTACGCGAGCCACTACTCCGAGGCCGTCGGCCGCGGCGGCACGGTCGTGACCGTGGACTGCGAGACGGACGAGACGGCCGACCGCGCCGAGGCCATCCTCAACCGCTTCGGCGGCGACGTGGACGAGCGCGGCGAGAGTTACCGCCAGGGCGCCTACGCGGGCACGGACAAAACCGAAACCAGCCGCGCGGGCCTGGAAGAGGGCGCCGAGGCGCGCATCCCCGTCATCGAGGAGGAGCTGCGCGTCGGCAAGCGCGAGGTCGAGGGCGGCGGCGTCCGCGTCCGCACGCGCGTCGTCGAGCGGCCCGTCGAGGAGGCCGTCCGTCTCCGCGAGGAGCGCGTCAACGTCGAGCGGCGCCCGGTCAACCGCCCCGTCTCGGAGGCCGACCTGAACGCCTTCCGCGAGGGCACGTTCGAGCTGCGCGAGCGGAGCGAGGAGGCCGTGGTCGATAAGAAGGCGCGCGTCGTCGAGGAGGTCGCCATCAACAAGGAGGTCGGCGAGCGCACCGAGACCGTCCGCGACACCGTCCGCAGCACGGACGTTGACGTGGAGGAGACCGCCGGCACGAAGGCCCGCCGCGCCACCGCCACCGGGCGCACCGAAGACGTCGACATCGACCGCCGCAAGAAGTAGTCTCCCGGCGGCTTACAAAAAAGGTGCGGGCCGGACGTAAGTCTCTTGCGTCCGGCCCGCACCTTTTTGATTCGAAATTTCAAATCTGAAATTTCAAATTCTCAAAACTCACATCAGGGATTGCGCGCGGAGTCGCGGGGCGCGGGCCGGCTCATCCCGCGGTTGACGAGCACCTTGACCTCGACGCGGCGGTTCTGCGCGCGCCCCGCGGCGGTCGAGTTGTCGGCGACGGACGCCGTCTTGCCGTAGCCCATCGGCGTGATGAAGCGGCGCATGGGGATGTGGTGGTTGACGGCGAGGTACTGCACGACCGCCTCGGCGCGCCGCTGGCTGAGCTGAAAATTCCGCGAGGCGCTGCCCGTCGCGTCGGCGTGCCCCGAGACCTCGATGACGAAGCCGCGCGCCGACGTAGCCTTCGCCGCCAGCTCGTCCAACTGCCGGCGCGCCTCGGCCGAGAGCACCGCGCTGTTCAGGGCGAAGTTGACGACCGCCGCGTCCTGCACGTCGTAGTCGTCGAGCGACGAGATGCGCTCGTTGGCGAGGTCGGCCGTCTCCTGCGCGGCGGCGGCCTCGCGCCGCGCCTCGTCGGCGACCGCGCTCAGCTCGTCGATCTGCCCCGACAGGCGGAGCTGGTTCTCCTCGACCGGCCCGACGCGCGTCTCGGTCGTGATCGCGGCCCTCATGTCCGACTCGTTGAACCTGATCTTGTCGGCGACGAGCTGCCCCTGCCGGTCGCCGCGCCCTTCGACCTCGACGATGAGGCCGGTCAGGATATCTGTGACAGGGTAACGCTTGCCGCTCCTCAAGAATCCGCCCTTCGACTTGATGCTCGTCTCGTCGGTCAGAACCACCTGGGTGTCGTTGCGGCTCGCGTCGCGGACGACGAAGGTGTCCGCGTCGCGGCGGACGACGACGCCCCGGAACTTGACCTTGGCGCCGACGGGGACGGGGCGCGTGTTGGTCTGCGTCAGGGTTCGGTTATTTGAAGGCTGGGCGCCCGCCTGTCCGAAGGCCGCCGGCGCTAACGTCATCGCCAGCGCCAGGCCGAAGGCCGCCGCCGGTAAACGCAAAGCTCGGGTCACATCAATGCTCATCTTGGAAACTCCATCCGTAAGTTTTCGGTTGGGCGACGCACGAAGCGCCGCGCATAAGTCCCGCGTCCACCCGGGGGCTCGGACGCCGAGACCGCCGCCGGGGCCGAAATCGAGATTGAAAGTTAGTGTTCGAGGAGAGAGAAGAGGACTGGAATCCTCCGAAAGAGATTCACTTTAACGCCTGCGCCCTCGCGGCGTGTTACGGTTTGATTGTTCTTTGAAGACAAGAGCGCTGCCCCCGCCGAGGCCGATGTTTACGCGCCTGACGAAAGTGCGCGTACGGAAATCCTGTGTGTAGACGTGAGGGGTAGCCCGGCGAGGACTACGGCGGGCTACCCCTCCATCGCACACCTACTTCTGACCGCGGGCTATCGCCTACCGGCCCGTGACGAGGAACACGTCCCACGCCCAGCGGCCCGCCTTCGCCCCTTTCGCGTCGTCCACCTTTGCCCGGTAGCGGAAGCGGTTGCCGTAATCGTCCGCCCGCTTCGACTCCTTGTAGTCCAGATGTAGACGCACGACATCCGACTCCGAGAGCGTGTGTAACTCGCCCGGCTGCGAGACGCCGTCGTGGTTCATGTCCTGCCACAGCCGCAGCGAGGCGAAGACCGCGTCGCGGGCGTCAATCACTCCGTCGGCGTTGCCGCCCCGCGCTGGCCTGTCATACTCGGCCAGCGCGAGGAAGCCGTTCGGCTCGCCGGACGGCGGCTGCGGCGCGAAGTTGCCGAACAACTCCCGTCCGCCGTCTATCACCCCGTTGCCGTCGCGATCTAAGGCGAGCCACGCGTCGTCCGCATCCGCGGCCGTCCACGCCAGCCGCTCGGGCACTCCGTCGCCGTTGAGGTCGAAGAGGACTCCGCCCGCGGCGTCCGTGAGCGCGAAGCCGTCGCCCGCCACGTCCACGAGGATCGGCGACTCCGGCTCGCAGCGGCACCGGGTCTCGCTGTAGCCTTCGCCGAGGTAGGCGCATTTAACCATCATCCATGACCGGTTGGCGCAAGTGCTGGCGACCGGCGTCGGGGTCGGCGTGGGCGTCGGGGTCGGGGTGGCCGGGCAGCAGATGCCGCCGTAGGTCAGCGAGTAGGTGTAGAGAGATGAAGGACACTCAAGCTCCTTCGTCGTGTGGCAGCCGCCGCCCACGTCCGTCCACTCCGGGCACGGGGCCGCGCACTGCCAATAGCCGGGGAGGCCGCTCGCGCCCCCGGGCTGGGAGGTGCACACGCAGCAGTCGGCCGGCTGCGGGCTCGTGCACGTCGGCGAGGGCGAGGGCGAGGCGTTCGGGTCAGGGCTCGGGCTCTCTTCCGGCGGCGTCGGGGTGGGGTCGGTCAACCTACAGGTTGTGCCGGCATAGTCATCGAATGTGCACTTCTGGGTGCCGTTGTATATCGTGTCGCAATCGAAGCTACTGGTCACATAAGCTAAACACTGGCCTGCGTTGCTACATCCGCCTGAAAAGGTGACATCAGGGACTTGCTCGTCACAGGGGCAGTTCGACCAGTCGAATCTTCCCCACATACACCCAGCCCTACTTTGGCAACCACAGTCATCTGGCGCCGAAGACGGTAAAGGCTCTGCGGTGTCATTCGGCAGTAACAAGTACGCCCGCAAGATACTTGCGGGCGTTACAGAGTAGGACGCTTTGATAATACCTGATGACTGGCCTTGGTTTCGCCCATTTCGATCCTTGCACCCTCCGGGGTTGATCTCCGAGAGCGGACGGCGAGGTGGCACTTTCTCCTTAGATTCTTGCCATTCTTTCCCCGCCCTCCCGCGGAAACTCGTCCCGTCGCCGAACTTTACGGCCTGCATCTCGAACTCCACAATCTTCGGGTCGGGCCTGCCTTCCATTTCCCGCGCCCGTTCGTAGGCTCTCACCTGATTCTCAGGTAGTTTTATCGTAAGGCTCTGTCCCGGCACCAGCACCGGCACGTCGTCGGGCTCTACCGGCGTCTCAGGCAGTCCCAGCGCCTTTCGACCATACGTTGTCCGCATCGTCAACCTATGCCCACCCACTAGCACGTCCGGCATGACGATTACGACGTACAGATAGTAAATGGGCTTGCTGCCCGTGTTCTTCACCTCAATCTCCAACTCGCGCGCCCACCCCTTGTTCTGCAAGTCCTTGAACGACTTCTCGCTCTTGAGCTTCACCTTGATGGGCACGTGCCCGGGGATTGTGTTCTCAAATTTCCGCTCGTTCGGGGCGGAAGCGGCCGCGTCATCGCGCTGATAACGGGCACCGCTCGCGGCGAATCCGAAGGCGACGACGAGCGAGAATAAGAAGCAGGCAGTTAAGGTGACGAGGTTGCGGCGGCGGAGCATCGGGCGGAAGCTGTGAGCGTGCATGGCGTCTCTCCTTTCGAGAGTTGGTGAGCATGGCGGAGCCCATGAAGAACAGAACTGCTGAGGTAAGGGGTGCTACTTGCTTACGGCTAACTTATACGCCCGCAGCAGAGAAGCGTCAAGAGATGGAGTAAATTCACTTGCGCGCATCCTTCGCCGGTGATACAGTCCGCGCCCGCCGACACGAGAGCCAACGCCTCACCCCGCCAGGTGGCGTCTTCAAAGTCACAAACAGATTCGGTCTGAGACCCGCACGACGTCTCTCAGACTTTTTCCGCGCGCCTAGACTTCACCGCCATGCCGTTCAGGGCGCCGCCGGGAGGAGAACCATGAACGGCCACGCCCCCGCCCTCCGCTTTCAACTCATTCTGATTTTCGTCAGCGTCACTCTCATCCTCGCCTGTCGCACGGCGGCGTTCGGGCAAGACCTCGACGACGTTTCTTTCTCGGGCGTCGTCGCCGACGGGCACGGCGCGGTCGTACCCGGCGCCAGCATCACCGCGCGCCTCTTGACGACGGGCGCCGAGCGCGCGGCCGTGACCGACGCAGAGGGGCGCTACCGTCTGGTCGAACTCCGACCGGGCACCTACACGCTGCGCGCCACAAGCGCCGGCTTCGCCGCCGAGGAGAGGAGGGGAGTCTCCACGCTCGCGGGGCAGTCGGTGCGCCTCGACTTCACGCTCCGCCCGGCCGCGCTCGCCGCCGAGCAGACGGTCGTGGGCGACGCGGGCGCGCCCGCCGTCGATACGACGCGCACCGTCGCGGGGGGCGCCGTCACGCGCGAGGAGTTGGAGCGGCTGCCCCTCTTCTCGGGCTCGCCGCTCGACCTCGTCTTCCTGCTCGGCGGCGTCACCGAGGAGCCGCTCTCGACGCGCGACGCGGCCGAAGACCGCGACGAGTCGGGCCAAGCGCGGCGCGCGGCCGAGGCACCGGAAGAGGCCGGTACTTTCGCGCTCGCGGGCGGCGCCGCCTACTCTAACAACGTCACCATCGACGGGCTCGACGACAACGACGACCGCGCCGCCCGCGAGCGCTTCCGGCCGCCGCTCGACGCCGTCGAAGAGGTGCAGGTCGTCACCAACCAGTTCTCAGCCGAGTACGGCCGCGCCTCCGGCGGGCGCGTCAACCTCCGCACGCGCGCCGGCGCGAACGGGCTGCGCGGCCGCCTCTCATACTTCTTCAAAGACGAAAGCCTCAACGCGAACACCTGGAACAACAACCGGCGCGGGCTCAAACGGCTGCCACTTCAGGAACACCGCCCGGGCTTCTCGCTCGGCGGCCCCGTGCGCCTCCCGTTCGTTTACGACGGCCGCGGCCGAACCTTCCTCTTCTTCGCCTGCGAGCGCGAGCACGTACTCGACTCTGCTCTGATAGACGTGCTCGTGCCCGTCGAACAGAACGCCCTGTTCCCGCTCCCGCGCCCCACGACGCTCGCCGGCCGCCGCCACGAGCAAGGGGCCACGCCGCCGAACGCGGCCGCGGAACTCGCGCCTTTCGTCGAACGCGTCTCGACGCCTCTGCGCTCCACGTCGCTCACGGCGCGGCTCGACCACGACTACTCGAAGGGTCACAGCGGCGCGTTCCTCCTCCAGCTCGGCCGCGCGGAGAACCTGCGCCAGTTCGGCGGCGGCTCGCGCCTCGCCGACGGCCTGCAAGGCCGCAGGCGCGACACGGACGCGCTCGCCTACACGGACAACCTCGTGCTCGCGCCGTCGGCGGTCAACCAGCTGCGCGCGCAGGCGTCGCGCCTGCGCCCCTCGACGCGCTCCGCGGGTACGCGCCCGGTCGTCCTCATCACGATTGACGACCCGCTCTCCTCGGGATCGGGCACGCTCGTCGCGGGCTCGTCCACCTCCGGCGCGACCGACCGCGCAGAGACGCGCTTTCAACTTCAAGAGACTTTGACCGTCGTCCGCGGCGCGCACACCTTCAAGCTCGGCGCCGACGTGCAGCGCGTCCGCTCGGTCTACAAAGACCTCGCGGACGCGACCGGCACCTACAGCTTCGCGAGCGCGGGCGACTTCCTCGCCTCCGCGCCCGCCCGTTTCCGGCAGCGCTTCGGCGCCGAGTCCGCGCAGCGGAACACTTACGCCGGCCTCTACGCGCAGGGCGAGTGGCACCCCGCGCCGCGCCTCACGCTCACGGCCGGCCTGCGCTACGAGCGCGAGAGCGTGCTGCCCGACCGCGACAACTTCGGCCCCCGGCTCGGCCTCGCCCTCGACCCGACGGGCGGGGGGAGGACGGTCGTGCGCCTCGGCGCGGGCGTCTTCTACAGCCGCGCGCTGCTGCGCACCATCGACGATTTCACGCTCGGCCGCTCCGTCGTCGAGTTCGACACGAACAACCTGCCGGCGCCCGCGCGCCGCGCCTTCATCGACGCCAACCTGCGTTTCCCCCAGACGCTCGCGGCCGACTCGCCGCCCGTCCGCGACTTCGGCGCGCGCGTGACAGACTTCTCGCGCCGCCTCGACCCGGACATAAAAATTCCGGAGAGCTATCAGGCCAACGTCGGCTTCGAGCGCGAGCTGGGCCGCGGCTTCGTCTTCGAAGCGAACTACACCTTCAACCGCGGCCTTCACCTTTGGAGGGAATTCAACGCCAACGCCCCGCGCCTCCCGCCGGGCTTCGAGGACTTCGCCGACTACCTTCTCACGCGCGACTTCGCGAACTTCCGCGACCCGGGCGGCGCGCGGCCCATCTACGGCGCCTCGACCGCGGGCGAGCTGGTGCGCTTCACGCTCGCCCCGCCCGGCGCTGACAACGTCACGCGCGTCGTCGAGTTCGGAGTCCCCGTGGCGGTCTTTAACCTGAACGGGGTCGGCTCGACGACGACGGTTGACGCGGCGCTCGCCGCGCTGCGGCCGCTGCGGCCCGACCCGGCGCGCGGGCAGGTCGAGCAGCTCGCGTCAATCGGCAACAGCTTCTACCACGGCCTCAGCGTCGAGGCGCGCCGCAGGTTCAAGCTCTCGGGGCGGGGGGCCGGCGGCTCTCTGCGCGCGGCCTACACGCTGTCGCGCCTGATCGACGACGGCGTCGTCAACACTTCGAGCGCGCTGCGCGTCGGCG
>DASVQJ010000126.1:0-15325 GCA_036389235.1 Pyrinomonadaceae bacterium
CCTTCGGAGCGCACGACGCCGTCGGACGCGAACGCGCCGGCCAAACCGACCCCCCCCAAGCCCTGAAGCCCCGGCGCGCCGGAAAGGCCCCGGAAACGCAGAGAAGGCGTAACCCGTTTCGCCATAACGGGTCACGCCTTCTCCCTTTTAGCACTTCCGGCAGTGTGTCCGTGGGCCTTCGGCGACCTGCACAGGAGAGTCAGCAGTCGCTGAGATGCGGCCGGCTTCAGCGCCACAACAACGTGCGGTATTATACATAAGCCGGCGCAAAAAGGCTAAAAAAATTTATGCGGCGGCTAGACAGCAAAGGCCGTTTTAAGTATAGTTTCCACGCTTGAGGTACCTCAATTTCAAAGTAATTCAGGAGAACGATCCATGCGCAAGACTTTAGCACTTCTGGCGTTGGCCGGCGTCGCGAGCCTTTCGGCTTGTGGCGGTGGTGACAATACCAACAACACCAACGCCACGAACGCCAACAACGCCAACACGACGTCGAACGCCAATAACGCCAACATCGGCTCGACGACGAACGCCAACAACGCCAACACCGGCTCGACGACGAACGCCAACAACGCCAACACCGGCAGCGGTTCGAACGCCAACAACATGAACGGCTCGAACATGAATACGAACCGCAACGCCAACAGCGGCACGTCGACGAACGCCAACAACGCCAACCGCAACGGTAACACGAACAACCACAACTAAGGTTTCGCCAGTTCGTGTAGAAAGTTCGAAGGCGCGTTGTCGCGACAACGCGCCTTCAGCTTTTGCGGGCTCCGACGGACGAAAGCCCCGCGGGCCGGACTCGAACCGGACTGCGGGGCTTCCTGCTTGCAAATCTCCGCGGCCCTGAAAAAGTCTCCTGAAAAGCCAGAAGCCCTGTCCCGGCGCTCCCCCAAACGCGTAGGACAAGGCTCTTAGCTTACCGATGCGCGGTGGGCGTTCCCCCGAAACCCGCCGCGCAACCCCTTGATGCGGAGGATAGTAAGGGCAAACGTTGGCGCGCGTTTTCCCGAACCATCACTTTTTTGTTGCCCGCACGCGCGCCTCACATCCCCGCGTCGGCGGCGGCGCCCGCGGCCCCCGCGCCGGCCAGCAACTGCGGCGTCCGCCCCGCCTCGGCGAAGGTGCATGCGATCAGCACGCGGCGCTTCTCGACCAACACGACGATGTGGCCGGAGACCTTGCCGGCCGTGAAGTCGCACTCGCGCTGGTTCTCCTTCTCCTGCGGCAGCATGGCGACCTTCAGCGTCGCGCCCGGGACGGACTCGCCGAAACCCAGCACGTCCGTGGCGAAGTGCTCGAAGAACTCGCGCTTGAGGAACTCCTGCCCGGCCTCTTCCAAATCCTCCGGGAACTCGCCGATGGTCGCGACGACGCCCGGCCCGTCCGGCGTCTCGACGCGCTTGACGCGGATCGGGATTTTCGCCTCGACGGCCGGCTCGGCGGCGGGCGCGGCCTGCCCCTTCTGCTGCCGCGGCGCGGCGCCCGCGACCGCGTGCGCGACGATTAAGGCGGTCAACAGCGCGACGGCCTCCAACGCGCGGCGCCACAGGAACGAATCAGGGCGTCGTGTACTCCCCGCTGCATGTTTCCGAAACGACATCATCGGCTTTCCCCCTTGTGCCCCGCCGGGTCTGCAACGGGAGTGCCGCGGGGCCGCGCGCGACCGCCCCGTGATAAAAACTCAACCGCGCAAAAATAAAGGGGCGGCGCGCGCGGCGCCGCCCCCCTCCGACTCTCAAGAGACCGGGGCCGTTTGGATTATCCACGACGCTCGGTCAGAATAATCGCCGGTAACTTATCCTGAAATGTCAGGGGCAATCATGAGGCGGTTCATCGTGTTGTTCGCCGTGCTGCTCACGGCGCAGGTTTCGTCCGCGCAGAACGCCTTCAAGGTCACGGTCAAAGACCAGGAGACGAAGGAGCCGGTCGTCGGCGCGAAAGTCTCGGTCAAAGACGCGGGGCTTTCGGCGGTCACCGGCCCGGACGGCGTGGCGCAACTCGCTAACGTCCCCGACGGCGAGCAGACCGTCGAAATCTTCTCCGCCGGCTACGAGACCAGGGAGTTGAAGCTCACGTTTCCCCTCGCCGGGCAGGGCGAAAACCTCGTCTTCATCAAGGTCACGAACGAGTTCGGGGAGGTCACCGTCACGACGACGCGGACGGGGCGCGAGATCGACGACGTGCCGACGAGGGTCGAGGCCATCGACGAGGAGGAGGTTGACGAGAAGAGCAACATGCGCCCCTCGAACGTCTCGATGGTCTTGAACGAGAGCACCGGCATCAAGGTGCAGCAGACCTCGGCCACGTCCAACACGCAGAGCGTACGCATCCAGGGGCTCGACGGCCGCTACACGCAGATACTCAAGGACGGCTTCCCGGCCTTCGGCGGCTTCTCGGGCAGTTCGAGTCTGCTGGACATCCTCCCGCTCGACTTAAAACAGGTCGAGATCATCAAAGGGCCTTCGGCCACCTTCTACGGGGGCGGGGCGATTGCCGGGGTGATTAACTTCGTGAGCCGTGAGCCGGAGGACGAGCCGGTGACGAGCATGATTTTCAACCAGACTTCGGCGGGCGGGACTGACTTCTCAATCTTCAATTCGCGGAAGTTCGGCCGGCTCGGTTACACGCTGCTCGGCTCGGTCAACTACCAGAAGGAGTACGACGTTGACGACGACGACTTCACCGAGCTTCCGCGGACGAACTCGTTCCAGTTAAGCCCCCGCCTCTTCCTCGACCTCGCCGGCGACACGCGCCTGACGCTCGGCAACTCGACCTCCTACCAGAGTCGCAAAGGCGGCGACGTGTTCGTCATCCGTGACGGCGCCGACGGCTTCCACCGGTATTTCGAGCATAACGAGACGTTCCGCAACATCACGACCGTCCAGTTCGAGCGCGGGTTCTCCGGCGGCAGAAGCCTCGTCGCCAGGCAGAGCCTCGCCTTCTTCGACCGCGAGGTCAAAATCCCGGACTACCTGTTCGAGGGCGGGCAGCTCAACTCCTACACGGACGTCTCGTACTTCCAACCCGCCGGAAAGCACGCGCTCGTCTTCGGATTCAACGCCGCCTATGACCGATTCCGGGAGGGCGGCGGCAGCTCAATCCCGCGCGACGAGAGCCGCACGACGTTCGGCGGGTACGTGCAGGACAGCTTCGCCGTCACGGAAAGACTCTCCCTCGAAGCGGGCTTCCGCCTCGACCGCGTGAAGCACTACGGCACGTTCCCGCTGCCCCGCGTGTCGGCGCTCTACAGGTTCACCGACAGGCTAAGCAGTCGCCTCGGCTTCGGCTTCGGCTACAAGACGCCGAGCGTCTTCACGGAAGAGGCCGAGACGCTGCTCTTCCGGAACGTCCTCCCCGTCGGGAATACTTTGAAGGCCGAACGCAGCCGCGGCGGGACGTTCGACGTGAACTACAGGGGCGACCGGGGGGAGAAGTTCTCCTACTCGCTCAACCAGATGTTCTTCTACACGGAGATCGAAGACCCGCTCGTACTGCTGCCCAACCCCGACGGGTCTTTCGGCTTCACGAACGCCGGCCGGCCGGTCAGGAGCGCGGGCTTCGAGACCAACGTGCGGGCCTCCTACGACTTCGTGAAGCTGTTCGCCGGGTACACGTTCACGGACGCGAAGGCGAGGTATCTGACCGGCAATCAAATCCTGCCCCTCACGCCGAGGAGCAAGGTCAACTCGGCCTTACTGTTCGAGAAGGAGGGGAACTTCAAGGCGGGCGTCGAGGCGTACTACACGGGCGGCCAGTATCTGACCGACCGCTTCAGGACGCGACCCTTCTGGGTGCTCGGCCTCTTCGGCGAAAAGAGTTTCGGCAAGTACAGCCTCTTCGTCAACGCCGAGAACATCACCGACACCCGCCAGAGCCGCTTCGGCGCGGTCGTCTTCCCCCCGCACCAGAACCCGACCTTCGCCGAAATCTACACGCACACGGAGGGGCGGGTCTTCAACGGCGGGGTGAAAGTTAAATTTTAGCTCGGGGGCGTCGCCCGAAGACGCCCCGCGCTTTTCCGTCGTGCCGCCGGCAGGTCGCTCAAATGAAAAGAGGCCGGCTTTCGCCGGCCTCTTCCCTTTTCTGCCTACGGCTCGGTGGACTGTGTGGATTAGCCTCTCTGAACTTCGTCTGCCTGCGGGGCTCGCCCCGTAAACTACGCTTCAGGGATTGACAGCCGTAAGCGCGTACTGCGTGTGTGGTGCTAATCCCTGTTCAGGAGACTCCAGCCACCTCACTGTGATTAGAACTCATATGTTTTCGGATCACCTCCTTTCCAGTGTTGCGGCGATGATAGACGAGGCTCCGCCGAGCGTCAACGATTTTTTTCGGAGCCCCTTTCAAGCGCCGCGCGCGAAGGCTAAGCGCCCGCCGACGTAAGTGGCGTGCGCGTGCTCGACGCCGAAGAAGTAGGCCAGCTCGCGGTAGTCGGCGCAGTCGTGGACGACGAAGTCGGCGCGCTTGCCCGCCTCCAGCGTGCCCGCCTCGTCGCCGCGGTTGAGGCTGTAGGCGGCGTTGACCGTCGCGGCGGTGAGCCCTTCGGCGGGCGTCATCCTCATGTGCGTCGAGGCGAGCGAGAGGATCATCGTCATCGAGGGCGTCGGCGAGGAGCCGGGGTTGAAGTCGGTGGCGAGGACGACCGCGAGACCTTCGTCGATCATCGCGCGCGCCGCCGGGTAGCGCGCGGAGCCGAGCGCGTAGACGGAGCCGGGCAGCAGGACGGGCTGCACGCCCGCCGCCTTGAGCGCCGCGATGCCTCCCGCGTCCGTGTGTTCGAGGTGGTCGGCGGTCTTCGCGCGCAGCCGCGCCGCGAGCAGCGCGCCGCCGCCGCGCGTGAGCTGGTCGGCGTGGACGCGCAGGCCCAGGCCCCGCGAGGCCGCGGCCTCCAACACGCGCCGCGACTCTTCGGCCGTGAAGACCCGCTCCTCGCAGAACACGTCGCAGAACTCCGCGAGCCCTTCCGCGGCGACGCGCGGCAGCATCTCTTCCGCGACGAGCGCGACGTACTCCCCGCGCCGCCCGCGGTACTCGTCCGGCACCTCGTGCGCGCCGAGGAAGGTCGGGACGTAGTTGAGCCCCCCTTCCGCGCCCAGGCGGCGCACGACGCGCAGCATCTTCAGCTCGTCCTCCGTCGAGAGGCCGTAGCCGGACTTCGCCTCGACGGTGGTCGTGCCCGTGCGCAGGAACCACCGCTCGCGCCGGAGCGCCGCGGCGAACAGTTCTTCCTCGCCGGCCGCGCGCGTCCGCCGCACGGTCGAGCGTATGCCGCCGCCCGCCGCGGCTATCTCCTGATAGCTGACCCCCGCGGCGCGCTTCTCGAACTCGTCGGCGCGGTCGCCCGCAAACACGGGGTGCGCGTGCGCGTCCACGAAGCCCGGCGTCACGACGCGCCCGCCCGCGTCGAAGACCTCGCAGTCCGCGCCCACCAGGGGCTCGACCTCTGCACGCCCGCCGACTCTTTCAATCACCCCGCCGCGGACGAGCAGCGCGCCGCCCTCGACGATTGCGAGTTCGCGCATCTCCGCGCCCGCGCGCGGGCGGCGCGGCCCCGCGAGCGTGACGAGTTGCGAGCAGTTGACGACGGCCAGCGTGTCTTTCATGCAAGTTCATTAACACAGAGACGCGGAGACACAAAGACACGGCTTGATGCGCCGTAGCTCAACCGGCCGTGCCTCCCTCCGTGTCTCCGTGTTTACTCCTCCCCGCATACACTCAAGCAGACTTGCGGCGCCGGCCCCGGCGGTAGAGCAGCGCGCCCGCGAGGTTGAAGGCGAGCGTCACGGCGACGAGCTTGGCGGCGAAGGCGAAGGGGCTCTCCACGTCGACGATGGGCACGACCGTCAGCGCGACGCCCAGCAGCGAGACGAGCAGCCCCGAGAGCGACGCGGCGCGCAGCCACAGCGGCGCGCGCAGGCCGATGCGCGCCGCGGCGAAGAGCGGGACGGCGAAGAGCACCACGTACGAGGTCGCGTAGAAGATGGTGGCCGCGTTCTCAAGAAGTTGATACGCCTCCTGCATCCCCACGCCGACGAGCCCCAGCAGCCCGAGCTCGAGCGCGAGCGCGCCGACCAGGACGATGGAGTTGACCGGCGTCCTGTGCCGCGCGTGCAGTCGCGTGAACCACGCGGGCAGGAGGCCGTCCCAGCCCGCCACCAGCGGGAGCCGCGCGTTCGCCGTCAGGTAGATGCTCATCAGCGCGACCTGACGGCCGACGACCGCGAGGATGACGAGCGAGACGACGCCGCCCGCGCCCGCGCCGAGCAGCCCGAACCCTCGCGTCAAGACCTGCGCGATGGGGCTTATCAGGTCGACCTCCTCGGGCTTGAAGAAGCGGCAGGTAGAAGGTGGCGATGGCGAGGAGCCAGAAGAAGAGCTGCTCGTCGCCGAGCTTCGCCGCCGTCCCGACCCAGATGGTTCCGACCACGAAGACGATCTGCGTCAGCACCAGATCCCACAGCCCCAACTCCTTCCGGAAGACGGCGCTCCGCCCCTCGACGCGCTCCTCCTCGCGCCTGACCTCCGCCGCGCCCGCCCGAAGCCCTCCGGCCATCTAAGCCTCCCCCGGCCGCGCCGCGCCGCCCGCCAGCTCGCGCAGCGCGTCGATGAACTCCGCGCCGTCGAGCCGCGCGATCTCGTGCGGCGCGCGCTCGGGGTCCGCGAAGTCGCCGAGCGCGGCCTTCGTCGCCTCGTCGAACCTGACCGGCCGGACGAAGCGCGCGCCGAGCACCGCGCGCAGGCGCTCGTGGTCGTTGTAGAAATACTCTTCGAGCAGCGGGACGACGCGCGCGTACCACGCGAACCGAAGGTCTTCGGCCCCCCGCAGGGACATGAAGTAGCTGTGCCCGATGCGGTGGTCGCGGTCGAGCAGCGCCGCGACGCGCCCGTTGAGCCGCGCGAGCAGCGCGCGCAGGTCTACGCCCGCGACCTCGGCCGGGGCAATCGCCCCGGGCTCGGGCTCCATCTCGACGAAGGCGAAGCGGCGGCGCAGCGCCAAATCCAGCAGCGCGATGGAGCGGTCGGCCGTGTTCATCGTCCCCAGGACGTACAGGTTCGGCGGCACCCCGAACCTCTGGCCCGAGTAGGGCAGCGTCAAAGTCACCTCGTTCGCCCCGCCCAGACGCTTGTCGTCCTCGATCAGGGTAATCAACTCACCCAACACCTTCGCGATGTTCGCCCGGTTGATCTCGTCGATGACGAGCAGATACCTCGGCGCGTTCTCGCGGTCGGCCTCCCAAGCCGCCCGCGCCCGCTCGCAGATGCGCCTGAACACGCCCGGCACGACCTCGTAACTGACGCCGCCCGTCCGCTCGTCCGGCACCGGCTTCAGCCCCTCGACGAACTCCTCGTAGGCGAACGACTGGTGGAAGGTGACGAACTCCGAGAAGTCGCCGCGCGGCCCCGCGGGCAGTCTCACTTCGTTGCCCTCCGCCTCCAACAGCCGCGCAAGCTCGCGCGCCTCGTCGGCGGATAGGGTAAACATGGAGCCGTGTGTGTTGAGCCTGACCGGCTCCGACTTCTGCAACAGCGGGTTGGCGGCGACCTTCTTCCAGTCGAGCCGTTGGGACATCCTTTCGACGGGCTTGAGGAGAATCCCCTCCTTCTCCTTCCCGTCTTCGAGCCGCGTTTCGAGCCGGGACGCGACGCGCGCCAGCGCGACGACCTGCCGCTGCGCGCCGGCCATATACCCGAAGACGAAGTCGCCCGGCCTCGCCGCCTCGAAGTTACGCGCGAGGCTGCGCTTCCCGAAGAACCACTCGCCCTTCTCGAACAGGGTCTCCCAGCGCCAGTCGGTGGTCTCCTCGTTCGCCGCCATCCACCAGAACGCCGGCCGCGGCCACCTGTCGGCGTCCGCCCCTTCGCGCGCCAGCAGATGAAGCTCTGCGCGGCGCGCGTGCTCCCCGTCGGCGCACCGCTGCCAGTACTCGTCCGCCCGCGCGCGCGAATGGTTATGGAGGAGCAGGAAGTAGTTCGTGAAGTGGTTGACGAGCCACGTCTTCCCCGTGCCCGGCGGCCCATAGAGCAGCACGTTGCGCGTGCGCGGCCGTTCCGTAATATCCAGAAGCTCTCCCAGCTCGCGCGGGACGTTGAGGGTCGGCGGGGGCTCAGGCCGCGGTGCGTCGTCGCCGCCGTCGGGTTCGGGAGACGGCGGCGGGAAGCTGTCATAGACGAACATCATCATCTGCCGCGTGTCGAACCCCTCGAACTCGCCGCTGTCACGCAGCAGTCGTAAGAGTTGGCGGTTGAGCGCGAGTATCTCGCCGCGCGGCTCGACCCCTAACGCTCTCAGGAAGTGCCTGACGTGTTCGGGCTGCGACATCGGGAGAAACTCTTCGGGGAAGTACAGGTAGAGCGGCTTGCAGCGCAGGCCGAAGCGCCACGGGCCGAGGTGTTCCTCCCCGATTTTGTCCAGGTCGTCGAACCGCCCCTCCTCGACCGCACCGACCAGCGCGACCAGCCCGCCCTTAATGCGCGCGAGCGCGTCGTCGGCGCTGTCGTAAATCTTATTCCAGCGCCACCCGCCATCCTTCTTGTCCCACCAGACCCCGTGCTTGGCCGCACTCCCACCACTGATGCTCCCGAGCTTGCGCGTCTTGAACTCCAGCCAGTAGGAGAAGCTGTCGTTAGAGCCGGTGCCGAGCGCGTACTGGTCGAGCGTCAGCCCGCCCAGCCCCTCCTTCGGGAAGCGCCGGACGAACTCCTCGCGCAGTTGACGCAGCTCTTCGGGCATCGTCCGCGGGTTCGTCTCCAGCCACCCGCTCAGCCTCTCGCGCCACGTCGGGGTTGAGGTTTGGTTAACGTGACTCATCGACACCTCCGAGAATCGTTTTCAGTTCGTTCGACAGGGCTTCGCGGCCGGCGGCGGTCGAGAGGTCGACGCGCAGGTCGAGGGTCGCGGCGTCGACGCGGGCGCCGCCTTCGAGGGTGAAGCGGCGGCGCAGGGGGGCGGCCGTGTCGGCGGTCTGGGGGTAGAGGAGGAGGACGCGGGGGCTGCCGTAGCGGCGCGCGTAGGCGTGCATCTGGTAGAAGTCTGAGGGGGAGATGCCGAGCTTGCGGTCGGAGGGGTCGAGCCGCTTGTACTTGGCGTCGAGCAGCAGGGGGAACTCACGGCCGCGGCGGAGGGCGAGGTCGGGGTGGAGTCGGAAGACGTGGTGTCCCAGTTCGTTCCGCGCGAGGTGGTGGGGCGCGCCGTGCGACTGCGGGAGCAGGTCGCACGTCTTCAAGTCTTCGGGCAGCAGTTCGGAGCGGCGCCGGCGGACGAAGCCGACGACGAACTCCTCGAAGAGGCGGTTCATGTCGAAGACGAAGGCGAAGGTCTCGAAGTCGCGCGCGGCCAACTGGAGCGAGCCGCCCGCGAGGAAGAGGCGCGCGAGGTTGAGGAGCGGCTCGAAGCGCGCGTTGAGTCGCGTCAGCAGCGCGGGCTCGGCCGCGCGCGCCGGGAGGTCTGCGGCGAGCGTCACCTCCTCCAACCACTGCCGCAGCTCGCCGAGGAGCTGCCGGTTCGCGCCGTCGCGCGTCAGGCGCCACAGGCGCTCGACGACGAAGCGGAAGACGCGGTTGAGCGCGTTGTCGGCGGTGAACTCGTCGAAGGCGACGGGGAAGAGGTGGCGGCGCGCGGGGCGGCGCAGGGACTCCGCGACGCGCCAGCGCCCTTTGAGCACCGGCAGCTCCTCCTCGACCGACTCGTAGTGGCGGTGCGCGCCGCGCTGCCACTCCTCGCGCAGGTGCGTGGCGAAGAGGCGCGTCAGCACCTCGAACCAGTCGCCGCCGCGGCGCAGGAGCGGGGCCGTCGCGTGCTCGCGCACGGGCAGACGCCCCGCGTGCGCGAGCATGTGCAGGAGGTTGCGCGTCGCCTCCTCCGCGTGCGCCTCACGCTCCGCGGCGGACGGGCCGGCGCCCGCGCGGTGCGTCTTCGGGAGCACCTGCACGGCGCGGCGCCCGAGGCGCACGACCCCGACGTGCTGCGACGCGCGCAGCTCGCGCCGCCCCGCCCGCCAGGTGGCGCGCAGCACCTCCGCGCCCGCCGCGCGGTTCAGGCGTTCGAGCGCCGCCGCCTCGCCCTCGCTCCACCCGAAGGGCCTCTGCTCGTGCTCGAAGAACGTCTCCGTGTTCATCGGTGGTAAGTGATGGGTGGTGAGTGACGAGTGACGAGAGATAACAGGGGGCCGTCTTCTTCTCTCAGCACTCGTCACTCACCACCCATCACTCCGAAGAGGTGTGGTCGTGGACGATGCGCCAGCCGGCGGCGGTGCGGCGGAAGATGAGGGTGAAGCGGCCGCGCGGCGTGTCGGCGGCGCGCGTGAGCTGCCAGCGGCCGACGGCCATCATGTAGAACTCGCTGAGCGGCTTGAACTCCAGCTCCGAGAACGAGAGCGTGCCCATCTTCTCGCGCGTGTCGTAGCGCGCCTTGTAGCGGTCGTGGACGGTCTGCCAGCCGCGCGTGACGGCGTCGCCGGAGACGAAGGTCGTCGCCTCCTCCTTCGCGTAGCCCTCCATGTAGCCGGCCACGTCGCCGCGGTTCCAGGCCGCCGCCTGCGCCTCGATGACGGCGCGCACGGCCGCGACGTTCTTATCTTCCTTCGGCGACTTCGGCGCGCCCTTCTGGTAGCCGACGACGACCGCCGCCAACGCCAGCAGCGAGCCGAGCGTGAAGAGGTGCCTCTTGCCCATCATTTTCTCGTGGCCCCTTTCCGGCCGAGAGGATAAGCCCATAGAATTTGAAATTTCAAATTCTTAAAGCCGGCTTCAGACGCGCGCCGCCAGCCACGCGCGCACGTCGGCGCGCATCTCCGGGACGAACTCGTGCGCGGCGTCGTAGGCGTGCGTCTCCACGTCGCGCGCGCGCCGCCGCAGTTGCGCGGCGTAGGGGGCGACGCGCTCGGGCGTGTAGAACTCGTCGCGCGTGCCGTGGAGGTGCAGGACGGAGGCGCGCGTCTCGCCGTACGAAGGGTTCGTCTCCCAGTCGCCCGGCATCCCGCCGCAGATGCCGACGACGCCGCGCAACGCCTCGCCGTGCGTGAAGGCGAAGCGGTAGTTGAGCGCGCACGACTGCGAGAAGCCCAGGAGGAAGACGCTCTCGCGCCGCGCGACCCCGCGCCCGACGAGCGCTTCGATCAGGTCGAGCACGGCCCCGTGGTGCAGCGCCACCGACTCCTCGGGCCGGAAGTTCGTCAGCCACCCGAACCCGTACCGCAGCGGCCCGCCCTTCTCCCGCGGCTCCTTCATGTGCTGGTGCGGCCCCTGCAACGCGGCGACGGCGAACCCCTCCGGCACGTGCCGCCGCGCCTCCCTCATCATCCAACCCTTATTGCTCCCGTACCCGTGCAGCGCCACCAGCAGCGGCGCAGGCCCCGCCCCCGGCGCCCACACGTCGTAATAGAGCCTCACCTCCGCCTTGAGCGAGAGGTCAGTGGTTAAGGGTTCGCCCGCTTGAATAATTCGGCCCTCCGGAAGTATGGGAAGGATGAAGGATGAGGTGACCGAAATCAAGCTCGGAGTCGTCCGGGTATCCTCCGAAGTGACTCCGCTCTAATTAACGTAATCGTCCGGCTCCCCGCCTTCGCCGCCGCCCGTCCCGTCCTCTTCCGGGGGGTTGAGCGCGGGTTGTGCGGTCTCCTCTTCGAGGCTCCAAATCTCGTACAAGTCCGGGGGGACTTCGGTGACGAAGCGGGAGGGTCTTTGAAGAACGGTTTGTCTGGAAGAGTAGTCGGTGACCATGAGGGGGTAGGTGATGTAGAGCTGGTCGCGGGCGCGTGTGAGGGCGACGTACCAGAGGCGGCGCTCTTCCTCTTCGCCTTCGGCGTCGCGGAGCGAGCGGGGCGAGGGGAACTTGCCGTCGGCGGCCCAGAGGATGAAGACGGCGCGCCATTCGAGACCTTTGGCCTGGTGGACGGAGGAGAGCGTGAGGAGTTCGTCCTCGTCGCCGCCTTCGACCACGTCTTCGGAGGTGAGGCCCTGCGGCGCGCCGTAGCGCTCGGTCGAGAGCAGGGAGAGTTCGGCGAGGAACTCGTCGGCTGACGTGTAGCGCGAGGCGTAGTGCGCGAGCTGGCGGAGGTCTTCGAGGCGCGCCTCGGCGTTCTCGTAGTTGCTCTCCAGGTGGTCTTCGTAGCCGCGCGCGAGCACCGTCTCGATCTGGCGCGCGGGCGAGTTGCGCACCTCGTCGCGCACGAGCTCTTCCAGCAGCGAGCGGAACCCGGGCCAGCCCGCGCCGCGCTTCGACGCGGCCGCGTCCGCGTCGCCCCTGATGACTAAAGCCAGGGGGTCTGGCGCGAGCTGTATGCGCTCCCAGATGCGGTTGGTGGTCGCGGCGCCGACGTTGGGGATGAGGCGCAGCACGCGCTTCCACGCCAGCTCGTCGCGCGGGTTGGCGACGAGGCGGAGGTAGGCGACCACGTCCTTGATGTGCGCCTGCTCGAAGAAGCGCATCCCGGAGCGCACGCGGTATGGGATGCCGCGCCGCGTCAGCTCAAGCTGTAGTTCGAGCGAGTGGTAGTGCGAGCGGTAGAGCACGGCCAGCTCGTTCAGGGGTATCCCCTCGTCGCGCAGTTCGAGCAGACGTGACGCGACGAAGGCCGCCTGCTGGTCTGCGTCGCGGCAGGGGACGAGCGCGGGCGCCAAGCCCTGGGACGGGCGCGCGGCGCGCAAGGTCTTCGTGAACTGCCGGCGGTTCGAGGCGATGGAGACGTTGGCGACGGCGAGTATCTCCGGCGTCGAGCGGTAGTTCGTCTCCAGGCGAAAGACGCGCGCCTCCGGGTAGCGCTTCGGGAACTCGTAGATGCCTTCGACCGACGCGCCGCGGAAGGCGAAGATACTTTGCGCGTCGTCGCCGACGACCATCACGTTGCGGTGGCGGACTGCGAGCAGGTCGACTATCTCCGCCTGGAGCCTGTTCGTGTCCTGGTACTCGTCCACGAGGATGTGCTCGAACTGCTCCCGGTAGATGCGCGCGACCTCCTCCCGCTCTTCGAGCAGCCGCTTCCAGTTCAGCAGAAGGTCGTCGTAGTCCATCACGTTGCGCCCGCGCTTGCGCTCCATGTAGAGGCGGTCTACGCGCGTGATCTGCTCCGTCAGGGGCTCGAAATAAGGGTAGCGGCGCGGGACGACGTCCGCGATGGGCGTGTCGGTGTTGGTGGCGAAGCTGATGACGTCCTGGAGGACTTCGGGCTTCGGGAAGCGGCGCGCCTTCGTGTCCACGCCGGCCTCGCCCACGCAGACCGAGATGAAGTCCTTCGCGTCCTCGACGTCGAGGATGGAGAAGTTCGACGTGTAGCCGATGGATTCGGCGTGGCGGCGCAGGACGAGGTTGGCGATGCGGTGGAAGGTGCCGCCCCAGACGCGGCGCGCGACGTCCGAACTGCCGCCGGTCAGTAGCTCGACTCTTCTGAGCATCTCGCGCGCGGCGCGGTTCGTGAACGTCGCCAGCATCACGCGCGCGGGCGCCACGCCGTGCTCGACGAGGTATGCGACGCGGTAGGTGATGGCGCGCGTCTTCCCGCTCCCCGCGCCCGCGATGACGAGCGCGGAGCCCGCGGGCGCGGTCGCCACGGCGAACTGCTCCTCGTTCAACTCCTCGCGGTAGCGCGCCAGCCGGTCGGGCATCTGCGAGCCCGCCGGCCGCTTGATGACGTAACGCTTCATACTTTACCGGCTTATAGCACGCGCGCGCGCGGCGCGTAAACGGCCGCGCCGCCTATGTTATTATGCCCGCAACGCCAGCGGAGGCCGCCGACTCACGCACGGGGGATAAGACCATGTCAGTTCAAGTAGTCAAGCGCAGTTTCACCGTCGCGGAGTACAGGCGCATGGTCGAGGTCGGCATCCTGTCGGAAGACGACCGCGTCGAGCTTATCGACGGGGAGGTCTTCGAGATGTCACCGATACGTGAGCCCCGCGCCGCGTCTGTTGACGTACTGAACGAGATTGTTCGAGACCGCCTGGGGCGTAGCGTTATTGTCCGCGTCCAAGGCCCCATCCAACTCGGCGATTTCTCTGAGCCGCAACCGGACGTTTCCATCCTCAAGCGCCGCGAGGATTTTTACAGGGGGGCACATCCGCGGCCTGAAGACGTGCTGCTCGTCATTGAGGTGTCGGACAGTACACTGGTCTTCGACCGGAAGGTCAAGGTGCCGCTCTACGCGCGCGCGGGCATCCCGGAGGCGTGGGTCGTCAACCTCCCCGAGGAGCGCGTCGAGGTTTATAGCGACCCCGTAGGCGGCGAGTACCAGACCGTCCGGTCGTACGCCCGCGGCCGGAGAGTGGAGTCGCACGCGCTCACTTCCCTGCGCATATCGGTCTCAAAAATCCTCGGCTGAGTCGGCTTTGCATTTGCGGCGGGCGGCGGGTAGGATGCTGGCCGAGGACTCTTCGGAAAAATTCAGGACAGGTGAGCGAGGTCAAGCGCGATGAAATTTCCGGGCGGCATGAACCTGCAACAGATGATGAAGCAGGCGCAGCAGATGCAGGAGAAGATGCAGAAGGAGATGGAGGAGATGGTGGTGGACGCCACGGCAGGCGGCGGCGTCGTCACCGTCCAGATGCGCGGCACCAAGGAGGTCGAGTCCATCAAGATCGACCCCGAGGCGGTCAAGGAGGGCGACGTCGAGATGCTCCAGGACCTCATCGTCGCCGCCGTCAACGAGGCCGGCCGCAAGATCGACGAGGCCATGAAGTCCAAGCTCGGCGGCATGCTCCCGCCCGGCCTGATGTAAGGGTTTTAGGTGTTGGGTGTCGGGTGCTGGTGAAGAACTAACCCGACACCCGACACCCGACACCCGGCACCCTTATGCTCGAATACTCCGAGCCCGTCACCAAGCTGATCGACGAGTTCAAGCGCCTGCCCGGCATCGGGCACAAGTCGGCGCAGCGGCTCGCCTTCCACGTGCTGCGGATGCCGCAGGCGGACGTGGAGCGCTTCATCGCGGCGATGGACGAGGTCAAGCGCAAGATCGTCTCCTGCACGGTCTGCAACAACCTGACGGACGTCGACCCCTGCCGCTTCTGCGCCTCGGCCTCGCGCGACCGCTCGATGATCTGCGTCGTCGAGGAGCCTTACAACCTCGTCGCCGTCGAGAAGACGCGCAGCTATCACGGCCTCTATCACGTGCTGCACGGAAGCCTCTCGCCGATTCGCGGAACCGGCCCGGACGATTTGCGCCTGCAAAATCTTCTGCCGCGCCTCAATCCCGAAAACAACGACGGCGTCGAGGTGCGCGAGGTCATTCTCGCCACCAACCCCAACACGGAAGGCGAAGCCACCGCCAGCTACATCAGCCGCCTCTTAAAACCCCTCGGCGTCCGCACCACGCGCATCGCGATGGGT
>DASVQJ010000127.1:0-10326 GCA_036389235.1 Pyrinomonadaceae bacterium
CCCCCCCCCCCCCCCACTCTTTTTCAACCAGTCCGGTTTGACGCCTAGACCGTCCGGCGTCCCGTCAAGAGGTTGATGACGAAGATCACGAGCGCGAGGACGAGGAGCAGGTGAACGAACCCGCCCACGGTGTACCCGCTCACGAGACCCAGGAGCCACAGCACGAGAAGAATCACCAGAATCGTCCACAGCATATTCGACTTCTCCTTCGTTTGTCGCGGTTGATGTTCTTTAAGGGTTCAACAGAACCCGCCGTTGACCTCCGCCGAGCAACGTCCGTGCCAGCGGCCGACACGTTTTTACGCCGATAAGAACCGTTGATAATCCGGCCCCTTCAGAATGTGGCTCAAGGCGGCACGGCTTGGCAGCCGAACCCATGTACGGAATCGCGCCGTGGGGCGAAGGCGCCGTGTGTCTGGATACAGGGCGCGCTTCAAATCTTAGCCACAAAAGCACCGCCGCGCGGCAACCGGAGGCTAAACCGTCTCATCGGAAGAGTAAGCGGCTCGGGCCGCGGGTTGAAATCGAAGCCCCACTCGGACGAAGACGGCTCAAAGGATTTTCACTGGACTTGAAAAGCTCTCGGCTGCTAGAGTGTAAGTCAGCGTCCGCCGACACACGGCGGACGCCTCCGCTTGCTTGGCACCGCTTGAACCTGTCCGGCGGCCCCCGACGGCCCTCCTGAGGCGGTTTCTTAAGCTTAACAATCGCTCGACCCGAAGGAGTCTTTGAAACCCCCGACTCCCTCTTTATTTTTTCCCGAGGTCTCTATGCCTTTTTCCCGTTCCGTTCCCCCGAAGAAGAAGAAGGTCACGCTCGTCGTTTCAGGCGCCCTCCTTTTACTGCTCGCCGGCGTCGCCGTCGTGGCCCTGAGCGCCGCCAGAGTACAGCCCTCCGTCCGCGACATCTCCTTCACGCAACTCCGAGAGCTGTCCGAGTCCGGCACGGCGCAGAGGGTGAGCGTCTCGGGCGAGGAAGTCACGGTGACGCAGGCGAACGGCGTCGTCGTCCGGGGCGTCGTCACCAACGCCGTCGCGCAGCACGAGGTCGTCGCGGCCTTCGAGAAGGCGCGCGTGCCCGTCGAGTTCGAGACGTTGCAGCCCGGCATACTCGTCACCGTCCTCAACTACATGCTGCCCGCCGCCGCGCTTCTCATCTTCGCCGTCATCGGCTGGCGCGTCTACGCGAGCATGGGCATGCAGAGCGAGGCGAACGCGAGCGAGTCCGGCCCCGCCGAGCCCGTCAGCTTCCAGGACGTGGCCGGCGTGGACGAGGCGCGCTCGGAGCTGGCCGAGACCATCGAGTTCCTGCGCGACCCCACGAAGTTCGGCCGGCTCGGCGGGCGCCCGCCGCGCGGCATACTCCTCTCCGGCCCCCCGGGTACGGGTAAGACCCTGCTCGCGCGCGCCGCCGCGTGTGAGGCCGAAGTACCTTTCCTGTCCGTTTCGGGCTCAAGCTTCCAGGAGAAGTTCGCGGGCCTCGGCGCGGCACGAGTCCGGCGCCTGTTCGCGCGCGCGCGCAAGCTCGCGCCCTGCGTCATCTTCATCGACGAGATAGACGCCCTGGGTCGCAAGCGCGGGCGCGGCGGCGACTCGGCCTCGGCCGACCAGGATCAGACCTTGAACCAGCTCCTGGTGGAGATGGACGGCTTCGAGCAGTTGAGCGGCGTCGTCGTCATCGCCTCGACCAACCGCCCCGACATCCTCGACTCGGCGCTCACGCGGCCGGGGCGCTTCGACCGGGAGATCACGGTCAACCTCGCGGACATGCGCGGCCGCGAGCAGATACTCCGCGTACACTCGCGGAAGCTCAAGCTCGAAGACGGGCTCGACCTCGGCTGGATCGCGCGCGGCACGCCCGGCTTCTCGGGCGCGGACTTGGCGAACTTACTCAACGAGGCCGCCATCGCCGCGACGCGAGACGGCTCGGAGGCGGTCGGCCGCCCGCACGTCGAGTACGCGCGCGACAAGATTCTGATGGGCGTCGAGCGCAAGGGCTTCATGATGGACGAGGAGGAGCGCTACGCGACGGCCGTCCACGAGGCGGGGCACGTCGCCGTCGGTTTGGCCGTTAAGAACGGCGACCCGATTCACAAAGTCTCCATCCTCCCGCGCGGAAGGGCGCTGGGCGTGACGCAGGCTTTGCCCGAGCGCGACCGCCTGATGCGGACGCGCGAGTACCTCGAAGACCAGATCGCGATGCTCCTCGGCGGGCGCGCGGCGGAGATACTTCTGCTCGACACGATGACGGCGGGCGCGTCCAACGACATCGAGCGCGCCGTCGAGATCGCGCGCCGGATGGTCGCAGAGTTCGGGATGAGCCCGCTCGGCCCCATCCACCTCGGCAAGCCCGAAGACCCGCACAGCCAGACGCTCCTCGACCGCATCGAGCACGCGACCAGCGACATCATCGACGTGCAGATGAAGCGCGCCTGCGAAGTCGTGGACGCGCGCCGCGCCGAGATCGCGCACCTCGTCGCCGGACTGCTCGAACGCGACACCCTCGACGCCGACGAAATCCGCGAGAGCTTCGGCATCAAGGCCGAGCCGGTCGCGGCCTGAGACGGGTCAGCCTCAATTAGTCAGCGGAAGGCCGTCGGGAGGGAATCGACCTCCCGACGGCCTTCCGCTTTTCTTTCTAAGAGCCGACTGCCAAATTTACAACGGCGTTCAGACGGGCGCGACTGCCATAGCGGTCAGTACCGCCCGCGGTAGCGGGTGGGCCTGTGTCACCCGGCCCGGTCGAGCAGCAGCGGCCTACCCGCTACCGCGGGCGGTACTGACCTGCCCCGACACGCGGCGGTCACACACGACTGCACCACGTCATAATTGAAGACCGTACAAAATTCGCCGCGATTCATCGCCGGTCTTCTTCCCACTTGATTGTTCGCACGTTTCTCCTGTAACTTTCCTCCGTAAGGATTCGCCCTTGTGACGGGAACAGCCCTTTCCGTCCGTCCGAACACTCCCGAGCTTTTCAATGCCTTACCCGAGCGTGGAACGCATAGAACTGCCGCTCCTACAGGAGTTGGCCGCCACGGGCGGCGCGGAGCACGTGCGTTTTCTCTACGACCGGCTCGTCGCGTACTTCCCGCAGCTCGGGCCGGAAGAGGTGCTCGCCGTCTCGAACGGTCACCGCCGGCAGTGGCGTCGTCTCGTGCAGGCGGCGGCGCGCGGTCTGGACGAGCGGAGGGAGATAGAGCGCGACCGCGGGCGCTGGCGCCTGACGGAGAGGGGGAGGCGCCGCGTCACGGAGGAGGAGATACAGTTCACCTTCGACGCGCCGCCCGCCGTGGAGGAGGCCGCCGCCGAAGGACTCTCGCACGTCGAGGTGCAGATGATGCTGGTCGAGATCGCGCGCGTGCTCGGGTATTACGCGGAGGCCGAGTTCGACTATTACGACGTGGTCTGGCGCGAGGCGGAGGACAGCCCGCGCCTCAGCCACGTCTTCGAGGTGCAGCGCAAGGGGAACGTGGACGCCGCTCTGGCCAAACTGAAGCGCGCGTACGACGCGCAGCGCACGCGCCCCTTCCTCGTCGTGGACAGCGAGCGCGACACGAACCGCGCCGAGCGCCAGTTGAGCCTCGCGCGCACCGGCCCCTTCCACGAGATCGGCCGCGTCACGACCATCCTCAGCTTCGAGCAGCTTAAACGTCTCCACCGCTCGCTCACGTCGGTCGGAGACATCCTCGCGGTACTCTTCGAGCGATGACGACGACGCCGTCCACGCCACTCCGCAAACAGTACCTCGACATCAAGCGCCGCCACGCCGACGCCATCCTCCTCTTCCGCATCGGCGACTTCTACGAAGCCTTCGACGACGACGCGCGACTGCTCGCGCGCGAACTGGACATCGTGCTCACCTCAAAGCCGATGGGGCGCGGCGTGCGCATCCCGCTCGCGGGCGTGCCGCACCACAGCCTCGAAAGACACCTCGCCACGCTCATCTCGCGCGGGCACCGCGTCGCCATCTGCGAACAGCTGACCGCAACGCCCGTCCGCGGCGAAACGTCGGGGCGCGGGCTCATCGAGCGCGACGTGGTGCGCGTCGTCACACCCGGGACGGTGCTCGAAACGGGGCTGCTCCAGAGCAAAGTCAACAACTACCTCGCCGCATTCGCAACGGACGGGCGCCGGGCGGGCGTCGCCTACGCGGACGTGACGACGGGAGACTTTCAGGCGACGGAGCTGGACGCCGAAGCCGCGCTCGCGGAGCTTCAACGCGTCGCGCCGTCCGAGGTTCTGGTCGCGAAAGGCGTTGCCGCACAAATGTCGGGACTGCCGGGCTTCATCACGCGCCGCCCCGACGTAAGTTTCGAGCCTGTACGGGCGAAGCGCGTCCTCCAACAACATTTCGGCGCGCGCACACTCGCGCCGTTCGGGCTTTCAAGATGGCCGCTCGCCGCCACGGCCGCCGCCGCCGTCATCAACTATCTGTCGGAGACGCAGGCGGGCGTCGTCGAGCAGTTGACGCGGCTGACGAGCTACAACCCCGAGTCCTACATGGTGCTCGACGCGCAGGCCGTGCGCAGCCTTGAGGTATTCGAGAGTTTCGGCGGGGCGCCGTCGCTGCTCACGACTCTGGACGAGACGCGGACGGCGATGGGCGGGAGGATGCTGCGCCGCTGGCTGCGCCAGCCGCTCCTGGACCTCGCGGAGATAGCGCGCCGGCAGGAGCACGTCGCGTGGTTCGTCGCGCAAGACAAGAACCGCGCGGAGCTGACGGCCGCCCTGGAGAATGTCCACGACCTCGAACGTCTTTCGGGACGCGCGCGGGCGGGGCTGGCGACGCCTTCCGAAGTTTTAGCCTTGAGACAGAGCCTCGAAGCCGTGCCGCGCGTGCGCGCACTACTCCAAAGGGAGGCCGCGCGATTCGGCGGGGCGCTTCAAGGACTCCCGACGTGCGAGGGGGTACTCGGGCGCATACGCGCGGCCGTCAACGACGACCTGCCGAGACGCGGCGACGGCGCGGGGGTCATCCGCGAGGGCTTTTCGGAAGAGCTGGACTCGCTGCGCGCGCTGCTCAGGAACGGCAAGACCTTCCTCGCCGAGATGGAGCAGCGCGAGCGCGCCCGCACGGGCATCAAGAGCCTGCGCGTCGGCTACAACAAGGTCTTCGGCTACTTCATCGAAGTCACGAAGCCCAACCTGCACCTCGTCCCCTCGGGCTACACGCGCAAGCAGACGCTCGCCGCCTCCGAGCGCTTCGTCACGCTGGAACTCAAGGAGCACGAGTCGCTCGTCCTCAACGCGCAGGAGCGCATCGGGGAGCTGGAGGCGGGCATCTTCCGGCAGGTCTGCGCGGAGATAGGGAAGGCGCGCGACGAGATTCTGTCCGCGGCCTCGACGCTCGCGCACCTCGACGCCGTCGCGTCGCTGGCGCAGAGCGCGGCGCGCTGGGGCTACGTCCGGCCGACCGTCGCCGACGAGCCCGTCCTCAGAATCCGCGGGGGCCGCCACCCGGTTCTCGAAAGATTGATCGAAGAGGGGGAGTTCGTCGCCAACGACCTCGAACTCGGCGGCGCGGGGGCGCCCGAGATCGCCCTCATCACGGGGCCGAACATGTCGGGCAAGTCCACGTTCCTTCGCCAGGCGGCGCTGATAGTCATCATGGCGCAGGCGGGGAGCTTCGTGCCCGCCGCGGCGGCCACCGTGGGCCTCACAGACCGCGTCTACACGCGCATAGGTCTCTACGACCGCATCGGCAGCGGCGAATCCACCTTCATGACCGAGATGACGGAGACGGCGCACATCCTCCATCACGCCACGCCGCGCTCGCTCGTGCTTTTGGACGAGCTGGGGCGCGGGACGTCTACCTACGACGGGCTGGCGGTGGCCCGCGCCGTCCTCGAATACGTGCACAACCACCCGCGGCTGCGCTCCAAGACGCTTTTCGCCACCCACTACCACGAGCTGACCGCGCTGGCCGAGACTCTGCCGCGCCTGCGCAACCTCCACGTCGAGATCGCCGAGCGCGGCGGGGAGCTGGCCTTCCTCTACCGCGTCGTGCCCGGCGTCGCGGAGGGGAGCTACGGCGTCTACGCCGCGAAGCTGGCGGGCCTCCCCGCGCCCGTCGTCCGCCGCGCCGAAGAACTCCTGCGCGAATACGAGTCCGGCGGGAGTAGTGATGAGAGTGATGCGGTCGAAGCGCTCGAACACTTCGACGCCACGGCCTGGGGGCGCGGCGCGCGCGTCGTCGAGGAACTCCTCGCCGCCGACGTCAACTCCCTCTCACCCGTCGAGGCCCTCATGAAACTCTTCGAGCTGCGCCGCATGGCCGAGGGGGAAAAAGAGAAGGGGACGGTGGCGAAAAAGACGGCCTGAAAGGGTGATGGGTGTTGGGTAATGGGTGTTGGGTAAAGAGGACGAGCCTTGTCCTTACCCAACACCCATCACCCTTTTGACGGGTCCGTGTGAATCTGGACGCGGGAGCGCGGAATCTCTTTTTGGATGGCGCGGATGACGCGGACGGTGAGGTCGTGCGCCTGTTGGAGGGTCTGGTCGGCTTCGACTTCGAGGTGGAGGTCGATGAACTTGAGCGAGCCGGAGCGGCGCGTGCGCAGGTCGTGGAAGCCGAGGACGCCCTCCGGGCGGAAGCGCTCGACGACGGCGGCGACCTTCGCGTCGATGACGCGCGGGAGACGCCTGTCCATCAGCACGTGGATGGAGTCGCGCGCCACGTCCACCGCCGACTTGAGGATGAAGGCGGAGATGAGGATCGAGATGAGCGGGTCGGCGAGCGTCCAGCCCGTGAGCGCCACGAGGAGCAGCGCGCCGAGCGCCGCGCCGTTCGTGTAAACGTCGGTCGCGTAGTGGACGGCGTCGGCTTTGAGCGCGGGCGAGTCCGTCTTGCGCGCGACCCGGCGCAGGCGCGCGACGAGCGCGACGCTCACGCCGCAGGCGACGGCCATCGTGCCGACGCCGAGCCACTCGGAGGCCGTCGGGTGCGGCGTGATGATGCGGCGGACGGCCTCCCAGAGCAGCACGAGACCCGAGACGCCGATGACGAAGGACTGGAAGAGGCCGGCGAGCGACTCGGCCTTGCCGTGGCCGTAGCGGTGGTCTTCGTCGGGCGGGGCCGAGCCGGCGCGCACGGCGTAGTAGTTGATCGCCGACGCGAAGATGTCCATCGCCGAGTCGAGCAGCGAGGCCCACACGCTGATCGACCCCGTCAGCACGCCCGTCAGCGTCTTCAGCGCGATGAGGATGGCGGCCGCCGCGACCGAGAGCCGCGCGGCCGAAGCCTTGAGCTCGGCCTCCGAAGCGACCGCGCCCGCGGCCTTTGAACCCACTTCCTGCATAGTTTGATTCCGCGCCGGATTGTAACAAATCAGTGTGCGAGCGCGTCAGGGTGCTCGGAGACCTCCTCGAAGTCGTCACGCCGCCCCAGCGTGACCACGCCGACGCCCGCGAAGATGAGCAGCGTCGCGACCGCCTGGCGCAGCCCCGGCCGCTCGACCGCGCCGAGCAGCAGAGGGGCCACGACGAAGGCGATGAGCGGCTGGAGGTAGATGTAGACGGCGACCGTGCTCGGCGAGACGCGCTCCAGCGCCCACGCGTTGAGGTAGTAGGCGCCGACCGTCTGCACCAGCACCGTGTAGACGAGCACGGCCCAGACGAGGGGGCCGACGGAGGCGAAGTCGGTCTGCGCGAGGTGGTAGCCGCCGAACGGGACGGCGGCGAGGCTGCCGATGGCGAAGAGCCAGGTCATCGCGGTCAGCGCGCCGTAGCGCCGGAACACGTCCTGCGAGACCGCGAGGTACGCGCCGTAGCAGAAGGTGTTGGCGACGATGAGCAGGTTGCCCTTCATCGTGTCCCCGCCGAGGCTCGCGCGCAGGGGGTCTATCAGGTAGACGACCCCCGCCGCGGCGACGAGCGTCCCCAACGTGACGCGCGCCGTCAACCTCTCTTTCCCCAGGAGCGCGCCGACCAGAAGCGTGAAGACCGGGATGGTCGCGTTGATGATCGCGGCGTTGACGGCCGTCGAGAGCGAGAGACCTTTGACGTAGAGGAACTGGTTGAGGACGACGCCGAGGAGGCTGTAGAGCGCGAGCCGCGCGAGGTCGCGGCGCGCGGGCCTGACGAGCCGGCCGCGAAGGCCCAGCAGGAGCAGGAAGGCGACGGCCGCGCCCCCGACGCGTATCGCCACGAGCCCCGCGCTCGGCACGACGCGCAGGGCGATCTTCCCCAGCACGGGCCACGTCCCGAAGATGACCTGCACCGCGAGCAGCGCGACGTGCGGCCCCGCTTCATTTCTCCTCCTCGGCAACGGCTCACTCATCGGCGTCGTGCCCATCCCGGGACGTTTTCAACACAGAGACACAGAGGCACGGAGACACGGCTTTGAAGTTATAAAACACCAAGCCGTGTCTCTGTGCCTCTGTGTCAAAAGTGGAGCGAGTAAGCCACTACCCCGGCCGAAACTCCGGCCGACGTTAGCTGTACTCGCCGCCCTTCGCGCCGGTGCCTTCGCCGGGCTCGCCCGCGCCTGTGTTGGAAGGGTCGGCCGGGGCGTCGGGGTCGGAGGAGCCGGTGTTCAACCCCTCCGGGGTCTGGCCGTGCTGCGCGCCGTACTCCTGGCTCTCGGCGTCGGTGGTGACGTTCGAGGGCGCCTCTTCAGTCTGGTTCGTGCTCATCGTGTCCCCTTGTCGGTTCTAAGCGATCAGGTAGAGCGGGTTCTCAAGAATCTTCTTGAGCGTCTGGAGGAACTTGGCGCCGGTCGCGCCGTCCACGACGCGGTGGTCGCAGGAGAGCGTGACCTTCATCATCTGCCGCACCGTCACCTCGCCGTCGCGCACGACCGGCGTGGGCGCCATCGCGCCGACGGCGAGGATGCACGCCTCCGGCGGGTTGATGAGCGCGGTGAACTCGTCGATGCCGAACATGCCGAGGTTGCTGACGGAGAAGGTCGCGCCGGTGTACTCCTCCGGCGCGAGCTTGCGGTTGCGCGCGCGCTCGGCGAGTTCTTTAACCTCGCGGCTGATCTGCCCGACCGATTTGGTGTTGGCGGAGCGGACGACGGGCGTGATGAGCCCGTTCTCAAGCGCCACGGCGACGCCGATGTCCGCGCGCTCGTAGTAGCGGACGGTCTTCTCCTGGAAGGAGGAGTTGACGGCCGGGTGCTGCATCAGCGCGTGGGCCGCGACCTTGATGACGAAGTCGTTGATGCTGACCTTGTTCTCCGGGTCGAGCGCGTTCAACTGCTTGCGCATCTCGGCCGTCCTGTCCATCTCGACCTCGGTGGTGAGGAAGATGTGCGGGATGGGGCCGAGCGAGGTGACGAGACGGCGCGCGATGGTCGCGCGCATCGACGAAACGTTCTCCTCGCGGTAGGGCGCGGCGCCGCCGGCCGGCTGTACCGCGGGCTGTTGCGCGGGCGGGGCTTCGGCGCGGAGCTGGGTCGCGGGCTGCTCCGCCGGTGCTTGCGGCCGGGCCTGCGGCTGTGCCGCGGCGCCGCTCATGGCGGCCTCGATGTCGCGCTTGACGATGCGGCCGCCGGGGCCGCTGCCCGTCAGGGTGTGTAGGTTGATGCCGGCCTCGGCCGCCATGCGCGCGGCGATGGGCGAGACGATGAGGCGGCCGTCGCCGCGCCGGCCGTTGCCGCCCGCGGCCTGCGCCGGCTTCGCGGGCTGAGTCTTGCCGGACTCGGGCGCCACATCCTGCGGCGACGTGGGTGCGCCGCCCACGTCGCCTTTGAGCGGCTGCCCTTCGACGGTCGCCCGCGTGCGCTCGCCGCCGGGGACGACCTGCGCGACCTCGTCGGGCGCGCCGTACGCGCGACCCTGGACGCCCTCCTCGATCTGCTCCTTCTTCTCGGCCTGCGCCGCGCCGGAGGAGGCTTCCGAGAGGAGGCCGGAGATGTCCTCGTCCGGCTCGCCGATGATGGCGATGATGGCGCCTAAGGGTACGGTCTCGCCCGCGGGCACGAGTATCTTCCGCAGGACGCCCGTGGCGAGCGCCTGCGCCTCCATCGTCGCCTTGTCGGTGTCGATCTCGGCCAGCCCCTCGCCGACGCTGACCTTGTCGCCCTCGTTCTTCAGCCAGCGCGAGAGCTGCCCCTCCTCCATCGTCGGCGACAGCTTCGGCATCACGACCTGCGTAGCCATTAGAACCCTCAGTGTTCAGTTTTCGGTTTTCAGTTTTCAGTCAGCAGAATCCAGCCCCTTTTCCTGGCTGAAAACTAAAAACTGAAAACTGAAAACTGTCAGTCCAGGTACGAGACCTCTCGGACGGCTTTGACGATGCGCTCGACGTCGGGGAGCGCGAGCCGTTCGAGGTTCTTGGCGTAGGGCATGGGGGCGTCGGCGCCGGAGAGGCGCTTGACGGG